>CALGBV010000271.1 GCA_937884015.1 uncultured Bacteroidales bacterium | reverse complement strand
GAAAAGGCGCTCCGCGAGCGTCCCGACCTCAAATATGTCACTGACGTCGCTCCCGACAACCTCGCCTCCCTCCAGGAGCAGTTCGGCCTGCGCGTGTTCGCGACGCCCAAGAAGATGGGCGCACAGACGGCAGAGGCCAACCTGAACGCAGGCCTCGCGGCTGCCCGACAGATAGTCGATTTCTTCGAGAACGGGAACACAAGATACCAGGTGAACAAATAGGGATATGCTTGATACTGCGCTGATAAACAAGACATTGAAGGATTTCTTCGGCTACGACAACTTCAAGGGCGAGCAGGAGGAGATCATCAAACACCTCTCCTCGGGTGGCGACGCCTTCGTCCTGATGCCGACGGGTGGAGGGAAGTCCTTGTGTTATCAGCTGCCGGCCCTGCTTCTGGACGGGACGGCAATAGTGATCTCCCCTCTCATCGCACTGATGAAGAACCAGGTGGACCTGCTCCGCGGGTTCGAGCAGGGGAATGAGAGCATAGCCCATTTCCTGAATTCGTCCCTCTCCCGCAACCAGATAGACGACGTGCGCGCCGACCTGCTTGCCGGAAGGACCAAGATACTCTACGTGGCGCCTGAGTCGCTGACGAAAGAGGAGAACATCGCCCTTCTGCGTGAGGTGAAGATATCGTTCTACGCCGTTGACGAGGCGCACTGCATCTCCGAGTGGGGCCACGATTTCCGTCCCGAATACCGCCGTCTGCGCCCAATCATCAACGCCATTGGTGAAAAGCTCCCCATCATTGCCCTGACCGCTACGGCCACCGTAAAGGTCCAGCAAGACATTTTGAAGAATCTTGAAATGCTTGATGCCAAAATCTTCAAGTCATCGTTCGACCGCCCGAACCTTTATTACGAAGTAAGGCCGAAAACGAAAGACGTCATCAAGGACATTATTAAATATATAAAGCAAAACCCGGGCAAATCGGGCATCGTGTACTGCCTCAGCCGCAAAAAAGTTGAAGAACTGGCCGAAACGCTGGCCATCAACGGCATCAAGGCCTTGCCTTATCATGCAGGTTTGGACAGCCAGACCCGTAAGGAAAACCAAGACAAGTTCCTTATGGAAGAAGTCGATGTCATTGTGGCAACCATTGCTTTCGGCATGGGCATCGACAAGCCTGATGTACGTTTCGTCATCCACCACGACATTCCAAAGAGCCTTGAAGGTTACTATCAGGAAACAGGCCGCGCTGGCCGCGATGGTGGCGAAGGCAACTGCATTGCTTTCTACGACTACGAAGACATCCACAAGCTGGAGAAATTCAACAAAGGCAAGAACGTAGCCGAACAGGAAATCGCCCGCGAATTGCTGAACGAAACCGTAACATACGCAGAATCAGCTGTTTGCCGTCACCGTTTGCTGTTGCATTATTTCGGCGAGGAATATAATAAGGAGAACTGCGGTTCGTGCGACAACTGCCGCTCACCAAAAGAGAAATTCGATGGCAAGGAAAGCATTCAATTGGTGCTTGAAGCCGTTGAAGACACCAAACAGCTCTTCAAGACCAAGCATATCGCTGAACTTTTGGCAGGCAAACTTACCGGCGACATCAAGGCAGCCAAGCAAGAAAACAACGAGTTTTTCGGCGCCGGCGATGAGCACGATGAAAAATACTGGACAGCGGTCATTCGCCAGGCTTTGGTCAACAAACTGCTTTCCAAGGACATTGAAAACTATGGCATCCTGAAACTGACCAAGGAAGGCCGCAACTTCATCAAGAAGCCTTACACCATCATGCTGGTCAAGGACCACGATTACGAAAACTCTGATGATGAAGAAGCCGAGGCATTGGCTATGGGCATGAGCAAGGACGGCGGCGCCGACAAGACCCTGTTCGCCATGCTTAAAGACCTGCGCAAGACCATTGCCAAGCAGAACAACCTGCCACCTTTCGTCATTTTCCAGGACCCATCGCTCGAAGACATGGCCATCCAGTATCCTATCACTAAGGAAGAAATGACCCAGATTGCAGGCGTTGGTGCCGGCAAGGCCGAAAAGTTCGGCGAACCTTTCATCAAGTTGATTAAGGAATACGTTGAGGAAAACGAAATCACGCGTCCGAACGACATGGTGGTGAAATCGGTGGTCAACAACTCCGCACTGAAAATCGGCATCATCACCAATATTGACAAAAAGATTCCACTTGACGACATTGCATACGGCAAAGGATTGACATTCAGCGAACTGCTCACAGAAATCGAAAGCATCGTTTCTTCAGGAACCCACCTCGACCTGAATTATTACATCGAAGACAACGTCGACATTTACCATCAGGAAGACATTCTGGATTATTTCCAGGAAGCCGAATCGGACGACATTAAGAAAGCTCTGGAAGAATTGGGCGAAGATGAATACGAAGAAGACGAAGTGCGCCTGATGCGCATCAAGTTCATGTCGGATGTCGGAAACTAAGTTCAGATTAGCCATAATTTATTGGCATGTAGAGATGCACGACCGTGCGTCTTTACGTTCCATAGGCATATAAATGAAAATGAGATTTCATCATATCGTTTTCACATACTTTTGCGTCATTTTCCTCACGGCTTGTGGCGCAAAAGATACTGTCGTACCACCCGAAAACCTTCTCAGCGAAACTCAAATGATTGACATTCTCACTGATGTCCAACTGATTGAAGGCGAACTGAATTTCCGCCGTTCCGAAGGCGAAGACATTCAGGGACGCAACAACCTATACTACGATCAACTGTTTGAGCATTACGGCATTACCGACAGTATTTTCAACGAAAACCTACGCTATTATACGGAAAAGCCCGCAATTCTCGAGCGAATCACGGACTCCGTTTATAAGCGTTTGGTGAAAGAGCAGGAAAAGCTCAAAACCAAAGAATAATCATTTCTTCAATTCATTGGCAATCAAATCATTCAATTGCTTGGCTGCATCAATCAACATGCTGTCTTCGGTTGGGAATGGCACTGCCTTTTCGTCGATTTTCCGCAATGTTTCCTGAGAACAAGCCTCACGGTCACCGGTCACGGTTGAGAAATCGTGCTTGAACGATGAAGTCACCTCAAACGGGATTGAGAAACGGTCGCGGCCCAAATTGACATCATAATAACGCAAATGCCCCTTGAGCGTCACGCTCTTCGACTGCGACTTATCAGTGACTTCAGCCGTCTTGTCGCCCAAAGTCTCCTTGAAAGTAACGGCATCGGTGCGTTCGGGCGTTGTCACCACATCCTCCAAAACCGCCGTCACGAGCAAATCGTAATGCACTTTCCTATGCTCCGACAAATAGAAATTGGCATGGCTTGGGGCAAACTCGTCAGCATCGAAGTTCCTCACTTCCGTTTCAAATTCATCTGGCATGAGATACTTGTACTCATTTTCAAACTGAATCAACACATTTTCAGAAGAATGAAGCAATGTCTTCAAGCGAAAATCCTGAATGTGAGAGTTTTCCGGATTCGTCCTGCGCAATTGGGCGATGTATTTCTCAGCTTCTTCGGCATCTTCCTTAGTCCGACTATCGAGCAGAACATTGCATTTTGCAACTAAAAAGCTCTCCGCCTTATTGCGCGAAGTGATGATTTCCTCATCGAGATGCAAATTGCCATAGTCCATATCCTTTTTCAAGGCTGGCGAAAGATCCTTCAAAGCATCGTTACGGCCTTTCATGGCACAATAACGCTGATAGATTTCAGGCCAAGCCTCAGGTTTGCCCGACTCCTTCAAAGCCTGGATTTTCAGATGGTCGGCTTGGTTTGCACGATGATAGGAAGCCGCAAGCATCTCAACATCGTTATTGTTGTACTTGCCCGAATGAATCTCAGGGACCACGCGCTGAATCACCTGGTCATATTCCTGATTTTCATAGAGTTTTTTTGTCGTATTGCACGATACAGCCATAAAGCCGAGCAACAAGACAGGGATAAATTTCACGTATTTCATAAGTTTAAAAATCTAATGACAAACATAAAAACCTACAAATTTCGCACCAAAAATAAGGATTTTAAAAGATTTCCGTAACTTTGCAGTATGGAAAAGATTAAACAATTACATAACGACATCACCGAATTTATCGGCAAATGCGATTTCGGCGGCAATCCGACTGAATTATACGAACCTATTTCATATACTATCTTACAGAAAGGCAAGCGTTTACGCCCTATGCTTTGCCTTTTGGCCAACGATATGTTTGATGGCAACGAGGCCGATGCCCTTTGGCCTGCCTTGGCTTTGGAAACCTTCCACAATTTCACTCTCATCCACGACGACATCATGGACCAGGCTCCTTTGCGCCGCGGCATGGAAACCGTCTACCAAAAGTGGAATTCCAACATTGCCATTCTTTCGGGCGACACCATGGTTGCGATGGCTTTTCAATACGCCATGAAAACGGGAAAGGCTGTCGAAACAGCCCAACTTCTTGCAAAAGTGGTGCGCGAAGTGTGTGAAGGGCAGCAATACGACCTCAATTTCGAGACCAAGAATGACGTTACGATTGACGAATATCTGGAAATGATTCGCCTAAAAACGGCCGTGCTGCTTGCCACCAGTCTGCAAATGGGTGCAACCATTGCGGGAGCCAGCGAAAAAGACATTCAAACCTTATACGATTTCGGCATCAATATTGGCATGAGTTTCCAGCTGCAGGACGACATTCTCGACCTTTACAGCGATGTGGAAGTGTTCGGTAAGCGTCATGGCGGCGACATTGCCGACAACAAAAAGACTTATCTTTACCTGAAAGCCTTGGAACTCGCCGATGAAAAAGACAGGAAACGCTTGCAACATTACTTCTCGATGCGCGTCGACCACGATGAAGAGGAAAAAATTGCGGAAGTGAAGAAAATCTACGACCGTCTTCATGTCAAGGAAGAAGTGGAGCGCGTCATGCTGGAATACGACCGCAAGGCCTTTGCCCTGTTAGACTCAATTGCCGTTCCTGAAGAAAAGAAAAAGCACCTCAGGACATACGCTGAGATGCTTTCGGGTAGGAAGAAATAATTTGCTTATTTCTTGACTTTCTTGTCGGATGTGGCTTTCTTTGACTGAGCAGCCTTAGCAGCCTCCATTTTCTGATCACGCTGAGCCTTAGTCATTTTTTCGCCTTTTTTGACTTCTTTCTTCACTTTCTTGTCAGCAGCCTTGACATCGCTTTTCACTTTCTTGTCAGCGGCTTTAACATCCTGCTTCATTTTCTTGTCAGCAGCCTTGGCATCTTGCTTCATTTGCTGTTGAGCCTTTTCTTTTTCAAGGACAGCTTTCTTTTCGGCCTCTCTTGCCTTGATTTCTTCAGGAGTAACGCCTTTCTTTGTGTTTGTCTTCACAGCAGGTTTAGCTGTTTCACTGGATGGCTGAGCCTGAGTCTTGTTGGTTGAAAGCGTTGCTTTCTGTTCGGTCTTAGCGTTTTTCTTGACCGTGACATTTTGTGCGTTTGCACTCTGAATGCTCATGGCGCTGACAGCGAAGAATGCCATAACGCCGAATAAAACTGATTTCTTCATTGTTGTAATTAGTTTAAGTTGTTAGTGATTTATGTTTTTACAAATATCGTTCCAAAATATTTTCATTGCGGTAAAAACAAGCAGCTGTCGCCATAACTCAGGAACCGGAAGCCGTTGTCGAGGGCAAACTGATAGCACGCTTTCCATTTTTCGCCTATGAGTGCCGAAACCAATAATAACAAGGTGCTTTTCGGCTGATGGAAATTGGTAATCAAGCCCGTAATGACCCGCATTCTGTAACTTGGCGCAATCATCAGGGAAGTGCTTGCTTCAAGGCGCGTAAGCTGATGTTTGTCAAGATATTGAAGAATCATTTGCAAGGCATCGTCCGTGGTCAAAGGCTCGTGATTTTCATACGGATACCATTGGTCGACATGAAGGTTGCACAAATCCAGACCTTGCTCCTTGAGCATCAAGCCAATCCAATAGAGGCTTTCCAAAGTACGTGTGCTCGTAGTGCCTACGGGAATGATATTTTTGCCCAAATGGCGAATAAGATTTTCAATCAAACTGCGGCGCACAATGATTGTTTCCGAGTGCATGGCGTGTTCGCCGATTGTCTCGGTGGCCACAGGACGGAAAGTGCCGGCCCCGACATGCAACGTCACTTCATCGAACTGAAAACCAGCAGTTTTCAAGTCGGCAATCAAAGGCTGGGTAAAATGCAACCCTGCCGTTGGTGCCGCCACAGAACCATCGTAACGCGCAAAAACCGTCTGATAACGGTCGCGGTCTTCCGGCTCGGCATCACGATGCAGATAAGGCGGCAAAGGAATCTCGCCCGCTGCTTCCAAAATGCTTGCAAACGGCACATTTTCAGGTGTCCACGAAAAATCAATTTCAGAATACTGGTCGTTTTTCTCCACGCGGTTTGCATTCAGCACAACGTTTTGCCCATTCACATTCAAATTCATGCTGAGCAAGCCATCGCGCCAACGTTTTGAATTGCCCACCAAGCATTTCCAACGCACAGGCGAAACGCTGCTGAAAGCAATCTGATAATCATCGTCAGGCTCCAGGCAAAACACCTCGATATGCGAGCCTGTGTCTTTCAGGAACTGAAGACGCGCACGGATTACCTTGGTCTCGTTGAAAATCAGCAAGGCATCCTTGGGCAAAAACCGACCGATATGCTTGAATTGCGATGCCTGTATTGCATTGTCTTTCAGCACTAAAAGTTTTGATGCGTCACGCTCTGCCAAAGGATATTTTGCAATGCGTTCCTCTGGCAAAGGATAGTCATACTCCTCAATGCTAATGTTTTTTACTTCGTTCATTATCGAAATTTTGTGCAAAAGTAACCTATATTCTTCAAAAATCCGCTACCTTTGCAGCAAAGAATAAGAAAATGTTGAAAACAGCCATCCTGAAAATCGAAATGACGCGCGAATTTCTGTTTAAGTTCCTGAAATTCGGTCTGGTAGGCTTATCGGGCGTTTTTGTCAATTTCGGCATCACTTACGTTTGCAAGGAATGGCTGAAACTGAACAAATACCTCAGCAACATCCTTGGCTTCATTTTCGCCGCCACCACAAACTATTTCCTGAACCGCATCTGGACTTTCCAAAGCACCAATCCGCAAATCGGTTCGGAATATGCCAAATATTTTGCCATTGCGCTTGTCGGCTTAGGCCTTGACACGCTTACGGTTTACCTGCTCAACGGAAAACTGAACTGGACTTTCTACCACAGCAAGATTTTTGCCGTGGGCGTTTCCACATTGTGGAATTTCTTTGGCAATCTGCTGTTTACGTTTGCCTAATCAGAGGAATTTATCGACGAAAATAAACGGCATCAAGGTCTCAATGCCGTCGAAAGCCATAACGGGACCTGTCTCGCCTTGGCACAAAATGCGCAACTTGCACTGCGACACCTTTTCCACCTCCACCATCACCTGACGGCAAGCGCCACAAGGTGCAATCGGTTCATCGACAAGCGTTTTCTCGGAGTGTGCCGTCACGGCAATCGCTTCAATGGCCACACCCGGATATTGTGCCTGAGCACTGAACAAAGTGACACGCTCGGCACACAAGCCGCTCGGATAAGCCGCATTTTCAATGTTGTTTCCCGAAACGATTTTCCCATTGGCCAGACGCACCGCCGCACCAACGTGAAACCTTGAATAAGGTGCGTATGCATTTTGCGCAGCCTTGTGTGCATATTGCAGCAATTCTGCATCTTGCGCATTAAGTTCATTAGGGTTGTCGTACACTTCGTAAGGTGAAACAAATTGTTCTTTTCTCATAGTATGTCAATTTTCAGGTTGTTCGTTATTCGGATGGGCAAGCAAAAACAAAGCGTTGAAAAAGGCAAAAAACGACACGCCGGCCTGCGTCTCAATGGTGTCTTCCGGCAACATCGACAGCAACATTATGCAAAGGAAAACCGTATATAAATAGGTGCGATACCGTTTCTTCGCAAAGTAAGGCAAAAGCAAAACTGCAAGAAACAGCAACAGTCCAACTACCCCGAACCCAACCGTGATGGTCAGATACTGGTTGTGCGCCCTATGGCGAAACTCCTGTTCCAAAGGCGAATTCAAGTCATCGTAAGCCTGGGCGAAAGCATCAGGAATGTCACCTGTCCCTATTCCGAAGACCGGATGCTTCCTAATCAAATAAAGAGCCGCCTTGGTGTATTCGATGCGCTGCGACAATGAACCGCCATTTGGATTGTTGGTCTTCCGATACAGGTTGTATTCGAACAAAGTCGACGAGATCCTTGCCCGCACGCCAGGATGCAACCAGTTGTTGTAATTGGCTATGCCCTGCTCCACATTGCGAATGTCCTGATCATCCAAAGCCATCACGCCTTCGGCATCCTTATGCAAGCCTTTTGAGGTGAGGTAACGCGCCAAAGTCGCTTCGAGGTTTTCGCCATTTTGCGTCAAGCCATCGAAATCCAGCTCACTGCGCAAAGGCCATGTTTCGCGCATTTCCTTTTCGCAATAATACAAACCGATGTAACGTCCATCTTCCGCAATGTGATAAACCGTGTCGTGCCAATAAAGGTTGCCTTGCGCCGTCTTTTCAGGCAAAGCCGCAAAATCGACCTTTTCAGTCTCCAACATCGGCGACAACATGCCGTAGAACTTCATGCCGCCAAACGCAATAACGGCCAAAATGACCGCAACAACTACATAACGGAATCTCCTGCCAAATTTTGAATTAAAGAAAAGGTAAAACAGTGTAACAAAGGCACTTGCGCACAACACAGCATAACCCGACAGCGACTCGAAAATGTAAATCTGAACGCAAAACCAACCAATCAACGCGATTTCAAGGAGGCGTTCCCACCATTTTAACTTGCGTTTAAAAAGATAAAATCCCGTGATAAAAATGCAGAACACGATCTGCAAGCAGAAACGGATATGGCTGATGAAATGCGAGATTTCGCGCACATCCTGATAATCGTGCTTGACATAATGAGCGAAGCTGAACCACGTCGCCACAAAGACTGAAAACACATAAACATTGAGCAGCAAATCGAATTGTTTTTTGCACAAAGGCCGCATCGACGACAGCACAAAAGGCAAAATCAGCAACGGCAGCTTGATGCGCAAATCCTTGAAAGCATATTGAAAATCAGAGGTATAAATCAATCCGACGACATGAAGCAAATACAAGGAAACCAACAACAGCGCAACCCAATTGTGGCTGAAACGCTGCCATTTTTCCTTGAAATCCCTGTTGGCGGCACCATCGATAATCCAAATGCCAACTAGCCAAAACTGAGCCAAACTCATCAGAAACGGCGACAAGGTGAGTCCCACCGCCATCATCAGCAAACCGAAAAAATAGGCCGGCTGAAGATATTTCCGATAATTGCCGAGGCTTAACATCACTTGCCTAAAATCTTACGGTATTCGTCCTTGCCGTTGGTGTTAAGCAAAATCTCAAAGGCGCGGTTCAAATCGGGGTCGTTTTTCAGGTTGGCCACGATTCTTCCCTTTTGGTAATAATAGCGTCCAACAATCTCAGTACGAAGCAGTTCCTCGATGTCTTTCCGGTTTTTCACCAAATCGTTGGCCTTGTCGGCTGCAAGCGTTTTTTCCAGTTCATCAATTTTTCCTTTGACTTCATCGAAATAGCCATCATCCTGGGCAGCCTGTTTCAGTTTTTTCAATGCCAGCTCGCTTTCGGTGGTGTAATTGAAATCCTTGCCTTTGACAAAATTCATAAAGTCCTGATAAGTAGCATCATCAATCTTGAAAGAAGCAGCTGAATCGATTGACTTATGTTCGAAACAGAACTTGTTGGCATAATCGAAAATGTAGTTCTTGCCGTAAAGATAAGCCGTAACGGTGGCGAAAGTGTCGCGTTCGACCTTCACATCAGGCATAATGCCATGGCCTTCGTAAACGGTGCGGCCACCCATGGTCTTGAAAGGTTTGCCAAGGCTGTCGTTCTTGACGTTCATCGTATCCTTCTTGTGCGAATAATCGATTTCCTGAATGCAACGGCCACTTGGAATGTAATATTTGGCAATCGTAACCTTCATCTGGGTGTTGTAACTCAAAGGCAAGATATTCTGAACCAAGCCCTTACCGAAAGTCCTTTGACCAATGATAACGCCGCGGTCATAATCCTGAATGGCACCTGAAACGATTTCGCTGGCCGAAGCCGAACCGCCGTCAACGAGAATAGCCAATGGAATTTCCTCATCGAGAGGCGCATTGTTGGTTGCATGAAGAGCGGAAGCGTTTTGTGCCTTGCCGCGCATCGACACGACTGGTTTTCCTTTGGGAATGAACAAGTTGACAATATCGACAGCTTCATTCAACAAGCCGCCGCCATTGCCGCGCAAGTCAAGGATGAAACCTTTCAGTTCGTGGTTTTTCTTCATTTCGACCAGTTTTGCCTTCATTTCCGAAGCCACATCGCGTGTGAAACCGCTCAGCGAGAGATAAGCAACGCCATTATCGAACACAGTATAATAAGGTATATTGTCGATTTTCACCTTCTCACGTTTCAAGGTTTTCTCAATCGGCTTGTCCTGACCGTAACGGCGGATTTTGAGCACGACATCCGTTCCTGGCTGACCTTTGAGCAATTCGCTCACTTCGGCAGTATTCTTTTTGTGCGTATCGACGCCATTCACCGAAAGGATGACATCGCCCGCCTGCAAACCAGCCTTTTGTGCCGGCCAACCGAAATACGGGTCGGAAATCACGGTGTATTCGCCATCATAATGAATCAAGGCACCGATGCCGCCGTATTCACCCGTCGTGATGAAACGTGCATTTTCAATTTCCGATTCGGGAATGAAGACCGTGTAAGGGTCGAGACCTTGAAGCATGGCATCGATGGCGGCTTCGTTCAGTTCGCCCGGATTGATTTCATCGACATAATTCAGGTTCAGTTCGCGCAACAGGCTATTGTAAATGTCGATGCTTTTCGCGATTTCGAAATTGTTCTGTTTCTCTTGAGCCACCAAGCCCAAAGGCAGCAGGAATAAAAGCAGTAAGGTTGTGATTCTGTATTTCATATTGTTATGTTTTTGTCGTTTTTAGGTTTTCAGTTTACAGTTTTCAGTTATCAGTTATCAGTTATCAGTTTACAGTTCTCAGTTTACAGTTTTCAGTTATCAGTTATCAGTTATCGGTTTACGGTTATCAGTTTTTCTATTTAATTTTGATAATGTTCAAAACCATCCATTTTAAAACACTCCACTTCACGGAACCGGATCATAGCCGCTGCCGCCCCAAGGATTGCACGAGAGCACCCTTTTCAAGGTCAGCCAGCCGCCTTTGATGGCACCGTATTTTTGAATGGCTTCAATGCCGTAGTTGGAGCATGTCGGCGTGTAACGGCACGATTTTCCGATGAAAGGAGAAAGCGTCACCTGATATACTCTTATCAAGAATATCAGGAACTTAGCAGGGATTTGCATCAATTTTTTCATACCTATCGACAATCTCGTTCACGGCTTTTTGGGTCTTGACAAGCATTTCCTCATACGAATGGATGACCGTGGCGTTGTAGACTAACGCAACATCAATCGAAATATTGTCGCGTTCGCAAATTGCATACAGCGCGGCCTTGTTCTTGCGCCACGATTCGCGCATCAGGCGCTTCACGCGGTTGCGCTTGAAAGCATGGTGAAAACGTTTTTTCGACACGGAAACCAGCAATCGGCAAGTGGGCGGCATCACTCCGACAGAACGGAACAGATACACGACGCGGTAAGGGTAACTGGAAAAGCCCAATCCCTTATCGAAGAGCGACACAATGTCGCTCTGCTTGCAGATTCTTTCGTATTTTGGGAGATCCTCCTTGACGGTCATAGCGGAACCATTGAGCGACAAAGGTAAGACTTTTTTTATTTCTTCTTGCTTTTCTTGAGTTCGGCGGCAAGATATTCCTCAATGGCCATGGTCATGGAAGGCGCAGTGGCCGTTGGAGCGCAGAAATTCAGTTCATAGCCTGACTCGGTGATGGCTTTGCAAGTGGCTTCGCCGAAACCGCCGATGGCGACTTCCTTCTGCTTGAACTTCGGGAAATTCTCTTTCAGCGATTCGATTCCGGCAGGGCTGAAGAACACCAGCATATCGTAATCGGCGATTTTCACAGTATCCTTCAAATCGGCAGAAACGGTGCGGAACATCACGGCCTTGGTGAAGTTCAGTTTGGCTTCGGTAAGCGTCTGGATAGGTTCGTCGGAACTGATGTTGGAGCAAACGAAAAGGTATTTTTCCTCCTTGTGCTTCTTCATGATTTCAACCAAATCGGGGAAAGTTTGGTTGCCAAAGAAAATCTTGCGCTTGCGGTATTGCACATAACGTTGCAAATACAAGGCCGTCGACTCGTTGATGCAGAAATATTTCAAGGTTTCAGGCACGGCATAACGCATTTCCTTGGCGACGCGGAAGAAATGGTCGACAGCATTGCGGCTTGTCAGAATGATGGCGGTATGTTCCGGCAATTTGACATGATCCTGACGCAGTTCGCTGGCTGTGACATCCTCTAGTTTTATGAATTTCTCGAATGTGAAGTTTACACCGTATTTCTTCATCATATCGCCGTAAGGCGTTTTGGCAATATCGGCAGGTTGGGGCTGTGACACCAGAATGGACTTAATTTTCATTCGTTCCCTTTTTTGTAGTTTGACAGTTTATCAAATGCTTACGGAGCAACTAACTCATTAAAAAACAGAACCTTGGCTAAAATAGCGCAAGCCTGCCGTCAAGAGCAGCACACCCGGTGCGATTTCGAGGGTGCAAAAGTACAAAAAAATATAAAACGAAGACAATTTTACCGAAACTCTTGTTTCAATAATTTCCAGCACGAGACGCATCAGGGCTGCAATGGCAAGGATTCCGATGCCCACCCAAACGTATGCCGAATAAGGATTGTAGAGCAACAGCCACAGCACAGGCTGCATGGCAATGAAGCACATTGTGAAAACGGAAAGCTGCACCGTCACCTGACGGTCGACGGTATCCTTCGTGCGGAAAAGCCAGTTAAAAAGGTATAAGATGGCGAAACGCAGCAGCACCCAGCCCGCAGCGCAACCTAAGACGATGCCGTAGACACGGAAAGAGTTGTATTTCGACACATCGCGTGACAGAACCACGAACGATTTCTGTACGAAAAGCGCCACCACGACAATATAAACTATAATAAAGGTAATGCCCAGGAAACTGTTCATCGGCGACCATTCGCGCAACAGCTGGTTGGTATTCGACGCACCTGCAGGCACTTGGAAAATCTGACGGAACGGACGCGGATAGAGTTGTTTGTTCAAGACGACCATCAGCAGCACGAGTCCCAGAATGATGAGTTCCCAGCCTTGCAACACATCGTAGGAAGCCCTCGGCATCGGCATCACCGCACCCTCAAAGCCGGTATCGATAAAGCTCGGCACAAGGCTGTCAGAAACCGCCGGATGCGACAACTGATAGAGGCTGTCGTAGACATGGGTAAGGGTGGTTGGCAAATTGAATTCGGGCATACGGATGCTTATTTTGGACTGCAAAGATAAATAATTTTGAAAAACCTAAATAACTTATTACCTTTGCACCCGTATTTATGCACTTATTAAAGCAAACAAATCAACAATTAAACAATCAACAATAATCAACATTTATCATGGATTTAATGCAAGAAATCATTGCCAATGCCAAAGCCAACAAGCAGCGCATTGTGCTTCCTGAAGGTGATGAACCACGTACACTGAAAGCCGCCGACCAACTTCTCGCTGATGGCGTTGCCGACATTACCCTTATCGGCCCAGCCGAAAAAATCAAGGAAATGACTGCCGAATTTGGCCTGAAAAACATCGACAAGGCTCAAATCATCGACCCGAAGAACAACCCTAACAAACAGAAATACGCCGAATTGCTTTACGAACTCCGCAAAGCCAAAGGCATGACCATGGAACAGGCCGAAAACCTCGCCGAAAACTTCATGTATCTCGGCATTTTGCTCGTCAAGGCTGGTGAAGCCGACGGCCTCGTCAGCGGTGCCCGCAGCACCACAGGCGACATGCTCCGTCCTGCCCTGCAAATCATCAAGACCGTTCCTGGCGTAAGCTGCGTTTCGGGTGCGTTCATCATGTTCCTGCCTGAAGGCTGCAAATACGGCACCGATGGCAAGCTGGTCTTCGCCGACTGTGCTGTCACTCCAGTCCCGACTGCCGACCAATTGGCCGAAATCGCTGTCTGCACTGCCGACACCGCCAAGAACATTGCCAAGATTGACCCAATCACAGCCATCTTGAGCTTCTCGACAAAGGGTTCTGCCAAGCACGAAGATGTCGACAAGATCATCGAAGCCACTCGCAAGGCTCAGGAAATGCGTCCTGACCTCGTCCTCGACGGCGAACTGCAGGCCGATGCTGCCATCGTCCCATCAGTCGGTGCAAGCAAGGCTCCTAACAGCCCGGTTGCCGGTAAGGCCAACACATTGGTCTTCCCACGCCTCGAAGTCGGCAACATCGCTTACAAACTCGTTCAGCGTCTTGCAGGTGCTGAAGCAGTTGGTCCTGTCCTCCAAGGTCTTGCCAAGCCTTGCAACGACTTGAGCCGTGGCTGCTCCATCGAAGATGTTTACAAACTCGTCGCCATCACCGCAAACCAGGCCATCGCCCAGAAAAAGTAAATTGGACAATTTGACTTTTTGACATTTTGACAATTTTGACATCCGATTTGTCCAAAAGTCAAACAGTCCATTAGTCTAAATGTCCAAAAGTCCATCATTCAATAAATCATAATATCAGAACAAACATGAAAATATTAGTCTTAAACTGCGGCAGTTCTTCCATTAAGTATCAGTTGCTTGACATGGAAAACGCCAACACATCTCACCTTTTAGCCAAAGGCTTGCTCGAACGCATCGGCCTAGAAATGGGTGAATTTACACATAAATACAACGGTGAAAAATACTACGAACAGCTTCCTATCCCGAACCACACCGAAGGCATCAAATTAGTGCTGAAAGCATTGGTTGACCCGAAGATGGGCGTCATCAAGGACCTGAAGGAAATCGACGCAGTCGGCCACAGAGTAGCCCACGGCGGTGAAACATTCACAAAGAGCGTCCGCATCGACCAGAAGGTCATCGAAGGCATCGAATCACTCTGCGACCTCGCTCCACTGCACAACCCGGGTAGCTTGCAAGGCATCCACGCTATGGAAGAAGTGCTTCCTGGCATC
>CALGBV010000270.1 GCA_937884015.1 uncultured Bacteroidales bacterium | reverse complement strand
TGAATCATGAAAGTGCCCACGAAGGCGATGTGTTCTTTATCCCCGCCGGTCGTGTGCACGCTCTTGGACCTGGCATCATGGTGGCCGAGATTCAGCAGACCAGCGACACGACCTATCGCATCTACGACTGGGACCGTATCGATGTGGCCGGCATGAAACGTCAGCTGCACGTGGCGGAATCGCTTGATGCCATCGATTTCCAAAATCCGGAGTCGTTCAAGACGCCTGTCGCCAACAAACTCAATCAGACCGTGCCCGTGGTCGACTGCCCGTATTTCATCACCGACATGCTGCAGCTCGATGGCGAGATGGAAAAAGACTATTCCAACCTCGATTCTTTTGTGATTCTCATCAGCACCAAAGGAAATTTTTCGCTGAAATGGGAAAATGGCACGGAATGTGTAAGGGAAGGAGAATGTATCCTGATTCCGAACTGCATCAAAAATGTGACGATAAGAGCGGAAAGGTACTGCAAACTATTGGAAGTATATATGAATGTTGAATCGTAGAATATAAGGGTTTTCAGTTATCGCTTATCAGTTTTTCGGTAATTGTAAACCGTAAACCGACAACTGAATCTTAAATCTTTAAATATTAAATCTTTAAATCTTTGAATCATTAAATTATCAAATCAATAAACTCATGAAAAGATTAGCATTACTCTTGGTGATGGTGCTGGCAGTGGCTGGCCTTCACGCGCAATCGAAAACCGATTTGCCGAATGTGACAATCAAGAACCTCAACGGAAAAGATGTCAACATTGCGAAACTCAACAACAATGGCAAACCTATCGTCATTACTTTCTGGGCTACCTGGTGCAAGCCTTGCATCAAGGAACACGAAGCCTTGAACGATGTGTATGACGACTGGAAAGATGAGACCGGCGTGAAGATTTACAGTGTCTCTATCGATGACTCGCGTTCTTCATCACGTGTGAAGCCTTTCGTTGAAGGCAAGGGCTGGGAATTTGAAACCCTTTTGGATGTGAACAGCGACCTGAAACGCGCCATGAACGTCAGCAACCCGCCTCACACTTTCCTCATCGATGGCAACGGCAAGATTGTCTACCAACATTCAGGCTATATCGATGGCTCGGAAAACGAACTTTATAAGGAAATCAAGAAAATTGCAAAATAAGACTTATGCGTAGAATTACTACCCTCTTAGTCCTGGCACTGTGCGTGCTGGGACTTAAGTCGTTTTCACAGGGACTCAACATCGGCGAGAGTTCCGTGAACGGCAGTTTCCAGGTCGATGCCCAGTATTACGGCATTGACGATCAGCTCGGTATCACCGAAGAGTATTTGAATGGCAAGCGTATGGGCATCAACGGCTTCGGCAAAGTGAACTATACGCTTGGCAATTTTTCGGCAGGCATCCGCTATGAGGCTTGCCTCACGCCTCTTGCAGGCTTCGATGCCCGTTCGCAGGGCCTCGGTTTGGCCAATGCATGGGCTACCTACGACAATGGTCAGATTGGCGTCACCATTGGCGATTTCTATGAACAGTTTGGCAATGGCCTCGTGCTCCGTTCCTACGAAGAATGGACGCTCGGCTACGACAACGCACTGAAAGGTATGCGCGTTGTTTACCGCCCGTTCAATGGCGTTACCGTGAAGGGCCTTTACGGTGGCCAGCGTTTCTTCTGGGAAAAATACGACAAGAACCGTGGCATTGTCCGTGGTGGCGATGTGGAATGGGACATCAACCAGAGCATCAGTAAGTTGCAGGATGCCGGTTTCCGTACGGTTTTGGGCGCCAGCATGGTCAGCAAGTACCAGCCGAATTTCAACACGACTTACAACATGCCTGAAAATGTGGCTGCTTTCGCAGGCCGCGCCAATTTCAGCTATGGCCGTTTCGCCTTGTCGACGGAATATGCCTATAAGATGAACGACCCGTCGTACATCAACAATTACATCTTCAAGGAAGGCCAGGCTTTCCTCGCCAACCTGTCATACGCACAGAAGGGTCTGGGCATTTCGTTGCAGGTGAAGCGTGTCGACAACATGAGTTTCAAGTCGGACTATGCCGCTGAAGGCAGCGTGCTCGATGTCAACTTCATCCCGCCTATCAACAGAATGCACAGCTACAGCCTTTCTTCGCTCTATCCTTACGCAACGCAACCTAATGGTGAAATGGCTGGTCAGTTCCAGGTGAACTATAAAATCCCTAAGGGCACATGGTTGGGCGGCAAGTATGGCACCAGCCTCTGCCTGAACGTGAGCCAGGTGAACGACATCGTGCACAATTATGTGGATGGCACTACGGACTTCAACGATGCCAATGGCACCATGGGCTACACTTCGCCTTTCTTTGGTGTCGGTGAAAAGATGTTCTTCCGCGACATCAATTTCGCTGCCGAACACAAGTTCAACAAGCACTGGAAGTTTAATGCCGAATATGTCAACCTCTATTACGACATCGCCACCATCGAAGGCCATGCTGACATGGCTCCTGTGAAGAGTCAGATTGGCATTGTGGATGTGACTTATAGCTTCGGCGACAGCCACAGCCTGCGTCTCGAATTGCAAGGTTTGTGGGATCAGGGCAATTATGAAAACATCAATGAGGCTGAGATCTCCAACTACAAGAAGGCCGGCAACTGGGCTTCGGCTTTGCTGGAATACACCTTTGCCCCGAACTGGTTCTTCGCTGTCTCCGACAAGTGGAACTACGGCAATCCTGTCGATGACTACAAACAACACTATTATACGGTGATGGGCGGCTATACCAAGGATGCCACCCGCATTGCCCTTACTGCTGGTCGCCAGAATGAAGGTATGCTCTGCGTGGGCGGTGTCTGCCGTCTCGTTCCTGCTTCGTCAGGCGTGACTTTGACTGTTACAACAAGCTTTTAATGAATAACGTTATGAAGAAATTTAGAAATATTTTGACTATGGCCATCGTGGCGCTGTTTGCCATGAGCGCCTGCGATAAAGTCCAAGAACCTTATCTGAAAAGCGACGAAAAAGACAATACTATTCATGACTTTACCATCAATGGTGTGAATGGCACCATCGATAAAGATGCTAAAACCGTTACCGTACTGCTGACGGAAGATACTGATCTGACGGAACTTGTTCCTGTCATTAAGGTCGGTAAATACGCTATCATTGAACCTGCTTCGGGCGTGGCTCAGAATTTTACCAATCCAGTTCAGTATACCGTGACGGCCTTTAATGGCGAAAAGGCAGTCTATTCCGTAGTGGTCCGCAACTTTGACCCTGAAGATGAAAAGGAAATCATAGGATTCGCTTTTCCTGAAATTTCTGTCTCCGCTCAGATTGACAAAGTCGGGAAGACCGTCTATGCTAGAGTGCCGGAAGGCACTGATGTCACCAATTTGGCTCCAGAGATTACAGTCTCTGAAGGTGCTACCGTCAGCCCTGCTTCTGGCGAAGCTCAAGACTTCACCAACCCTGTGGTCTATACTGTGACCGCTATCAACGGAACCACCTGCGAATATACCGCAACGGTGGAGGTTCAGCACGATGAAACTGTCGTCAAAAAGGTGCTGCTGGAAGACTATACGGGCGTGCGTTGCATCAACTGCCCGGCTGCCGCTCAAGTCGCCCTCGACTTGCAGGAGGAATATCCGGGACGGCTTATCGTTTTGGGTGTCCATGCCGGTTACTTGGCCCAACCTATTGGTACTTTCCCCGATTTCACAACTGAGGAAGGCGACGAATGGTATAGCTTCTTCGGCTTCGATGTGAATCCTATCGGCACAGTGAACCGCATTCCGTATTCAGGCAACATTGGCGTCAATTCTGGACAATGGGGTTCGGCTGTTACTGCAGAACTGGATAAGGATCCTGTCGTCGCTATCAAGATCTTTAACACTTACAACCCTAATACACGTGCGCTTAATGTTCAAGTCAATTTGAGGGAAATGGTCGACATTGACGATGATCTTAGTCTTGTTGTCTGCTTGATGGAAGACAATATCATCGGTAAACAGGTGACCACTTCTGGTCTCGTTGAAGATTACGTTCACCGTCACGTGTTCCGCAAGTCTTTGAATGGAGCTTGGGGAGAGACTGTAGCGTTTGACGCTAGCGGCATAACGAATCAATATGATGCGCTTATTGACGAAGCTTTCGATGCTTCCAATTGCTATATCATTGCTTACGTTTACAATAATTCCGACAAGAGCATCCTTCAAGTGGAAGAAGCCAAAATCATGGAATAAGATTTATGGTGCAGCTTGCACATCAATAACAGTCAGGCAGGTGTCCTTCACCTGAAACTTGACTTCAACAGCTCCGAATGCCATCCCGTAGATGCGTTCGGGGCTGTTTTGGTATTGTGGCCTTGGGTCGTGCGCCAGCACAGCGATTAGGCTTTGCCGTTGCCTTTCGGGAACACGTTCCAAAAGGGTTGGCGGAAAATCGACTTCCAAAAGATATTCGGCAGGCTGTGTGGCAAAGCCACTGATGGCTTCGGGATGGCTGTCGGTGTAAGCGATGTAAGGCTTGATGTCGAAAATAGGAGTGCCATCCATGAGGTCGGCACCCGAGACGGGCAGCACGGGACCGAGTTTCGGGTCGATTTCAATCTTGTCTAATTTCACCGACGAGAGTCCGATGGCATTGGGGCGGAAAGGCGAGCGTGTGGCGAAAACGCCTTTGCGCATGTTGCCACCCAAGCGCGGAGGCCTGACCGTGGGCGACCAATCGTCGCGGACCGCTTCCGAGAACTCCCAGATGAGCCAGATGTGCGAAAAGTCTTCCAAGCCACGGAACGCATCGGGATTGCGGTATTCAGGTTCAAAGACAATGGTGGCTTTCAAGCTGTCAATGATGCCGCTTTGGCGCGGAACGCCAAACTTGGTCGGGAACTCGCTATGGATGTGTGCTATCGTTTTCATTTGGACTGCAATATTAGGAAAAAATCATGTTATGAATGAGATTTGAGAATTTTTCTGATGAGATTTGAGAATTTTCTGATGGAGATTTGAGAATTTTTCTGGTGAGATTTGAGAATTTTTCTGATGAGATTTGAGAATTTTTTGATGAAGATTTGAGAATTTTTCGGTGGAGATTTGAGAATTTTTGTAATTTTGCAGTGTAAAAATCATAGAGTTATGTTTGTAAGACCTTGTTTTGATGTTTTGATGGAACGCATGCGCGAGCCGCGTCAGTTTATTCAGGTTGTTGTCGGTCCTCGCCAAGTGGGGAAGTCCACATTGGTGAAGCAGGTTTTGCAGCAAATTGATATTCCTTACACTTTTGAGTTGGCAGACGGCATTCCTGAAGACGACACTTCGTGGATAGGTCGTGTGTGGGAGTCAGCGCGCGCTCAATATCGTATTTTGGGTGGCGGCGAATACCTTCTGGTTATTGATGAAATCCAGAAAATGCAGAACTGGAGCGAAGCGGTCAAGCGTGAATGGGACTTGGACAGCTTTAATGATGTCAACATCAAGGTGGTGCTGCTGGGTTCGTCGCGTCTGCTGCTGAAAAGCGGTTTGACGGAATCGCTGGCGGGCCGTTTCGAAATGATTAGGCTGGGGCACTGGAGTTATCAGGAGATGCACGATGCCTTTGGATGGAGTGTCGACCAGTACATCTATTATGGCGGTTATCCGGGTGGCGCCAATCTGGTGAAAAACGAAAGCCGTTGGAAGAGGTACATGCTGGATGCCGTTGTCGAGCCCGCCATCTCAAAAGATGTGCTGATGACGACCATCATCTATAAGCCGGCCTTGTTGCGCCAGCTGTTCGAGTTGGGATGCAGCTATTCGGGCGAGTTGCTCTCGTTGAACAAGATGTTGGGACAATTGCAGGATGCGGGCAATGTGACCACTTTGGCCAATTATATAAAGGTGCTCGACGAATGTGAACTGCTGGCAGGTTTGCAGAAATATGCGTCTGATAATTCCAGGAAATACAATTCCATTCCGAAATATCAGGTCTATAACTCGGCCTTGATGAGTGTGTATACGGGCCGTGGCTTCGTGAAGGAATACACCGACCCGATGCGTTGGGGACGATGGGTCGAGTCGGCTGTCGGTGCGTATCTTGTCGGAAAAGCCAGCGTGATGGATTTCAAGCTGTATTATTGGCGCGATGCCCAGGATGAAGTCGATTTTGTCTTGGTCAGAGGCGAAAGCGTTATCGGCATCGAAGTCAAAAGCGGCAGGCGGACGATGAACCGAGGCCTCTCCGTCTTCATGGAGGCTTTTCATCCGAAATATGTCTATGTCGTCGGCTCGGGCGGCATTTCGATTGAGGATTTCCTGAAACTCGATTTGAATGTGTTGTTCGGGTAATGTCTCGCCTTGTTAAAAGGAGCGATTCGTTTGTTTTGAAAATTTCACTGTAAGGGTGTTTTTTGTCAAATTTTTTCTACCTTTGCCACGCTATTGTGGGATTTTTTTTCAATCTCGGTTCCTCCGCACGCTGGGTTGGACGAATTTCCTGGAATGGCAATCCCGTATGCAACTTGTTGCTGCTTATGGGTTTATGGTTAAAGTTCTGAATTTAGTTGCGGAATAAATGTTTATTTAAATTATACTTACAATGAAAAGATTTAGCAAATTGCTTGTCGCACTGCTCGCCCTCGTGGTTGTAGCAACAAGCTGTAACAAGGAAAGTAGCGAGAAAAAGATTTTGTCTTTCTCGTTTGTTACACCAGCTGTTGAAGCTGTCGTTACTGAATCAGCCAAGACTATTGTGGCTGTCGTTCCTTTTGGCACCGATGTCACTGCATTGGTTCCTGTCATCACCATTTCCGATAAGGCTACCATTAGCCCTGCTTCGGGTATCCCTACCAATTTCACCAATCCTGTAACTTACACTGTAATGGCAGAAGATGGTTCACAAGCCATGTACACTGTTACTGTTACCGTTGACAATAACGGTGGCGGTGGCGGCGGTGGCGGTTCCACCGACCCAACCGAAATCTATGGCAGCATTGATGCCAACACCACTTGGCCTGACCTCGGTCTTCCTGTCGACTATGTCGTTGACGGTTGGCTTTGGATTGATGGCAATGCTCTTCTCACCATCGAACCAGGTGTTACCATCATGTTTACAGGTGCTGATGGCGGCATTGAAATCGGCGAAAATGCTGGTCTGAAAATGGTTGGTACGGCTGAAAAACCTATCGTGTTCTGTGGCCCGGCCAACAATCCTAACAATGGCTCCTGGAATCGTATTGTGCTGAATTCAAAGCGCAACGACAACCAGTGGGAATATGTTCAGTTCCTCCGTGGTGGCAGCGATGATTACCAATGGTCTGGTGTCGTAGATATTCAGAATGGCAAAGTCTCTATGAAGAACTGCCTTATCGATGGCAGCTTAGGCGTTGGTATTGACACCGAATATGGAGATACCCGCTTTATCGCTTTTGAGAACAATGTCATCAGAAATTGTGCATCCTTCCCATGGATTACAGAAAACATTCCTGCCTTGTTCACCAATGTCAGCGCTAACAATGTGTTTGAACTCAATGGCAAAAATCACATTGAAGTCACTCCTGATTATTATGAGCTCGAGGAGAGTGTTTCGTTCAAGGGCATGCCAATCCCTTATCACTTTAAAGATGGTATTGTGTTTGGAGGTAACAAGACCCTCACGCTGGAACCTGGCGTTGAATTCATGTTTGATTATGACTTTTGGATGGTTGTATCCGAAGAAGTGATCTTTAAGGCTGTCGGTACTCCTCAACAACCTATCGTTTTCCGTGGCACTACCAGCGAAGACCTTTGGAGAGGCCTTGAATTTAAATGCAACAGATCGGGCAGCAAACTGGATTTTGTCAACATTTCCAATACAGGCGCTGATCCGGATGATTACTATAAGAGAAGCGCCCTTTATCTGCGCGGCAGCTCCCAGTGCGACATCACCAACTGCTCATTCTCAGGTAATGCATACGGCATCTCCATTGAATACATCAACGACTATGTCGGTGGCCAACACTCGGGCAATGTCTACGATGCTCCATTGGGCAATGTGTATTGCGAAAGCGATGGTGTCTTCAATGGCGTTGAATATTACGCTGGTCAGATTCTGAATGACCTTCCGTAATTGAGGCTTGACACTCATTATTAAAAGGAAATGCCGGGGCTTTGCTCCGGCATTTCCTTTTTGTTTTTTGTACTTTGTTTATGCGTTTTCTATTACAAACTGTGCCGTGGCACGGCTGCGTTGCTCGAGGTAGATTTTTCGGCCTGCAATGAAAGCCTTCTCCTGACCTTCCTCGTAATGACGGATGGTGTAAAGCTGGAGGTTTTCGTTGTATTTTATGCTGAACATCTTGCCCAACGATTCCATCAAGGCTTCGCGCTTGGCATCATCGTGGTCGAAGCAGAGGGAGAGCATGAGGGCAGAGGTCTGCATCATGTTGGCATGGATGCGGAGTTCGTCGCAGACTTCGAAAACCGTCTTCAGGTTGTGCTCGTTCATGAAGGAGAAGTCGCGTGGCGAAATGCTCACCAAGGTCTGGTTATCTTTTACAATGTGATGGGTGATGGATGATGGGTGATGGGTGATGGGTGATGGGTTGCCGTCAATCACGCTGGGCTCCATGTCGGGGTGGACGAACGACTGCACGTTCAGCCTTATGTTTTTGTTTTGCAGCGGCTTGATGGTCTTCGGGTGGATGATGCTGGCGCCATAGAAAGCCAGTTCGATGGCTTCGGAATAGCTGATGTGCGGAATCTTGACCGTTTCCTTGAAACGCTTCGGATCGGCATTGAGCAGACCGTCGACATCTTTCCAAATGGTGACCTCCTCAGCATCGAGGCAGTTGGCGAAGATGGCGGCCGTGAAATCGGAACCTTCGCGTCCAAGGGTGGTGGCGTGTTTGCCGCCATTGGTGCTGCCGATGAAGCCTTGCGTGAG
>CALGBV010000269.1 GCA_937884015.1 uncultured Bacteroidales bacterium | reverse complement strand
GCGATATTTGCTCCGATTATATATAAAACGACTTCGACAGCCGTTAAAATACCAGTTCCAACAATGACCCTAGTATTGAGGAGTTTATTTTTCATTTTCTATAAATCTCTTAAAGAATCTTTGACAGTCAATACACATGAATTCCTGCCATCCAGTCATCCATGAAATATAAAGTAATCTCATACAAACGAAGAATGTTAAATCCTTGTCGAATTTACGTAAGTTTTCTTCACTTGCATCGCCTGTATAGTATTTAACGAAAGAAACCCAGAATTCACCTAAAACTTTCATGTTTGTATGATATGATTCATGAGCTCTCTTTTCGCTAATTTCGTGGGAAACAAGATATTGCATTGCAATATCAAATCTTGGATCGCCATAACAGAAGTCTGCCATGTCGATAAATAGGTAATCACCAGCATCTGTAGCAATAACATTACCAATATGTAAATCACCGTGAATGCATGTTTTGCATCCAGCATATTGATCTAATTTTTCTGAAATAATTTTCTTTTCTTCACCATTAAAGAACGAACATTCACCAAGAACTCTCTTCAAAATAACAATAACGTCCTCAAACATTGTTGTATCACATTGAGTGTTGTGCAATTTCAAAGATAATTCTGCAAATTTCTTTGCGTATTCATCAACCTTTTCTGGGTGAGCTTCAAGTAATCTAGAGAATGATTTTTTGCCGATAATTCTTTCAAACATGATGCCATATTGATCACCAGTTTTAACTAAATTACCTGATAATGGTGTTGGAACGCCCATCATTCTAACTGCACTAGCAACTTGCTTTTCTCTATTAATGGATTCTTTGCTAATAAATGGGGCATAAAGCTTAAGCATAGAATCATTGTCGTCAATATCATAACTAACAGCAGTATATCCGTCTCCAGTTGCAACTGCGTGTTTCATGTCGAACTCTTTGAATTTTTCGTTAACTCTAATAACGTTTGTTGTACCTGTTCTATAGAACATAATTGCAACTTTATTAATAGCTTCAACAACTGTCACTTTAATGCCATTATCAAACATTCTTAATAATGTTCTAATACCAGCAAAATCAATCTTTGTAACATTACTAAAATCAAAAACATAACTGCCTTTTTCAGTAATTTCTTTTTCGATTAATTTTGAATTGAGTAGTTCAAGATTGGAAAGAATTGTTAATTCAATAACATTTGCAAAATCACGAATATTACCATTACTATTTGGGTTTGCTTGTTTCCATTCAGCTGCAGTAGCGCCAAACAAGGCAACATTAATAACGTCTGCTTCCGATGCATATATGAAAGATATTTGATGAGGTTTCAAATCAACCTTTATAATATTCTTCTTAATAGCATCTGTTTGAAGAAGATAATTTAAGCTTGATAATTGGCGTTTTCCAGCCCAATCAAGACGTTTGTTTTCTTCTTCTTTTAAACGTTGGTATTCACGAATAAGTAAGACCTTAAATTCTGCAGATATCCAACTTGCAAATTCAAAAGCAATGTCTTTATGAGCGTAAGTTCCGCCATCACTTCTTCCTGATTTAACTCTTAAACCTATTGCGTTTGTAAGTTCAATCCATTTTTTTGGAGAAATTGTAAATGCATTCATTCCTGGTCTAGTTTCAAACCCGTCGAAATCGACTGGTTTAAAATTTTTGTTAACGAGTGATTCCCAATAGAAAAGAAATTCTAATGTGTCGACTCTTCTAAGCCAATTTCTAATAACATCATTTGGATTCTCTGGATTTTTAGATTTAGCAATATCTGTAAGTGAGATGTAATCATCTTCGTTAACTCCAGTAATGTTAATGTCCAAATTTTTAATTGTAAGTTTTTTCATAATTAAAACTCCTTGCCTTATTTACTTCTATAACGCTCCATCAATTCCAGAGTTCTCCAAATCCCTGAAAGCCTCAACCCGTTCAAGTAGTGACATAAGGATGCCTCCTACTTCTTCGGTCCTGACGCTACTGCCGTCTGCCTCAATCCTGTCTTCTATCCTGACCAGAGCGCCGAGTTGTGCCATGCCGATGTCGCCTATGGTAGTGTTTGAAGGGGTGATTTCCGATTCGTCGTGTGTGACGGTGAGGCCAGCAGTGGTGCTGTTGAGACCTTGAATGGTGTTGTAGCCCAATGGGTTGGTGATGATTGTGCATGACACGGTCCCCGAGAGACGGTCGCCGGCTTCAAAACCAAGATTCATCAGATCGCTGGAGGTAACCCATATGCCGAGGCCGCTGCCATCAGTTAGATATGCGGAGGCGTAATTGATGGAATAGTTATAAGGAAAATAGGAATTGGCAAATGTCACCCGCCAGCCATCTAAAGTGACGTTATAATTGGTGGAAGTGTTGTTGTTCGAAATCGCTTGCACTTCGGCGATGGTAGAAAGGGTTGTAGACCATTCGGCATAGAGGGTGGTGTTGCGGTGAGTGTAGATGGGGCTACCTACTGAGTAATGAGTGCCAGTACCGTCAGGTTCGGTGTTCCAGCCAATAAAGTAATAGTTTTCTTTGTCAAGTCCGCCGGTGTTATGCAAGGCATTTGCCATACTGCTGGGAAGGTGCCAGATGTCGTCTGTGGGCACAGTGCCACTGGTGGCTCCGTTGGCATCGTAGGTGATGCGGTAACGCCAGTCGGCATAAAGGCTGGTGTTGGTCTGTATGGTGATTTGGGAACCAGGATTATAGTGGAGGCCGTTGCCATTGGCCGTCGTATTCCATCCGTACCAACAATAGCCATCTAGTGTGAGATTGCCGGTGTTGTCGGGCAAAGTGACTAGGTCGAGGTTCGTGTATAGGTTTTCGTCGATTGGCACGGTGCCACTGTCGGCGCCGTTGGGCAAGAAGGTGATCGAATAGGGTTGCCGCCAATCGGCTATGAGAATGATGTTGCTACTGACACGAATGGTGTCGCCTTCTGAATACATACCGCCATTTAAAGTGTTCAAACGCCATCCGCAGAAGCGATAGTTTTCCTTGACGAGGTCGCCTGGCCCAAGCACAACGGCCAGTTCATTAATAAGATAAGGACTGTTAGGGTCGGTAGGGGCGGTGCCGCTAGTAGCGCCATTGGCCGAGTATGCCACAGTATATTCGGTTTCCCATTGCGCGAGGAAGATGATATCCTGATCGACGACGATTGTATCGCCAGGTTGTGAGATACGGTATCCTATGCCAATGTCTTGCCATAACCATCCCATAAAGCGCCTGTTGGGATGATAGAGCGAGTCGGGAGCAAGCACGGTGAGGATGTTGCCTTCGATGTAAGGGCTGAGCGTGTCGATGGGTGCCTCACCAGCCACACCGTTGGCACGGTAAGTCACCGTCCAGATGCGTTTCAGTTCGGCATACAGCACAGTGTTGTCTGACACTACCATCTGGCTGCCTGCATCGTAGTGGGTGCCGTTGCCATCGGCACGGGTGTTCCATCCAGTGAACAAGTGGTTGATTTCCTGCAGTTCTCCGGTATTGTCGGCAATGGTGATTTGGGTGCCACCGGCATAGTCGGTAGGGATATCCGGCACTTCGCCACTTGTTGCTTCGTTGGCGTCATAACTCACTGTGTAGGTGGGTGAATTGATAGGGTAACTGTAGGTAATGGTAGTCATGGGTGAGAAACACCTTAACGCGCCATATTCGTCGTAATAAGTTGGCATTTCGTTCTGGTCGCGGTTAAAAATGGAGACAATGCGGAAACGGCTGTCGTCTTGTCCCAGAAAAGTCAATGTCTTTTTGGCGCTACCTGGTGTATGAAGAATGGTGACCAACAGACTGCTCGGTGTATTGTCAATCCATCCGTTGAAGTATTTGGGCTGGTCGAATGGAATGGTCCAGGTGTAGTCCTCTATGTTGATGGATTCGAGGGTGCACACGAGGTCGTCTTCAGTGTAAGAGTAAAATGGCCACCGGTTTAGTGGTGAAGCGTCTTCCGGATGCACATAATACCAGTTTTCAGGAGTTTCCGTAACATATACTTCATAATGTCCTTCAAGCTGAGTGTTTCGATCCCTTTCCAGATGGAATTTCAGTTGTGAGATGTCGGCGCCTCTGATGTTTTCAATCAATGCGTCTCTGAGAATGAATTGGGTGACGACATATTCATCATTCCAAGGGCCCAGGATAGGGACAACGTCGCTACGAACCTTGCCGATATTAACGGTATGGGTGTAGTACACCCAGGGTTCATGTTCCCATTGGGCTTCAAGAGTCATGTCACCATAGATTGTGAAAGTTTCGCCAGGTTGAAGCACTATGCTGTCGCTCCTTGTGACCAATAGCCATCCGGTGAAATGGTGGCGTCGCATGCTGAGTCCGTTAGGTTCAAGCACGGTGACGGTCGAGCCATAAGTGTAAGGACTGTTATGGTCGACAGGGACTTCGCCAACAGCGCCATTGGCGGCATAGGTCACATTGAAGATCGGAGGAGTATCGGGTAAGTAGGAAATGGTAGTCATGGGCGAGAAATCTGTCCTGCCTAAGTTGTCATAAACGTTGGGCATTTGGGCCTCGTTGTGACTAAAGGAAGAAACATGGTAAAGTGGTTCTGACTCGTATTCTTCCCCCAGGAAAACTAGCGGGCTGGGGGAGTTGCTATTGGCGGGCGTGTGCCGGATGGTGACCAACAGGCTGGTAGGGTTTGAGTTGTGCCATCCGTTGAAGTGCCAAGGCTGGTTGAAGATCACTGTCCAAGTGGAGTCAATCACGTGTATGCTCTCAAGGGTGCGCACGGGTTCGGTTCCATCGATGTCGATAAAGTCATATGCGTATTGCATAGGGTCGATATGGAACCGGTTTTCTTCGATTTCCGAAAGGTAAATCTCGTAATCTCCTTTCATAGTGAGGTTTTTGTGGCTTGCCAAATGGAAAGTCATCTGGGTGATGTCATTTCCTCTGAAAGACTCGAGCCTGTCGCCGTCAATTATGAATTGGGTTGTCGTGTATTCGCTGTTATGGCTTGATTGGACGGGGACATCTTGGCTGGTCTGTGTATTGCCATTGACAGTGTGGCGGTAGGTCGGGAGACTCGGAGCGGTATAGGTGATGGTGGTCATGGGCGAGAAATTCGATGTGCCGTCCAGCCCGTATGATGTCGGCAATTGATATCCGTCGGAATTGAAGGTGGAGGCATAGTATAGCGCTTCCGATTCGTATTCTACTCCATAGAAATTCAGCGGAAGGTTAAAAGCAGTAGTTGTGAAAGTATGACGTATGGTTACCATCAGGTGGGTGCGTTCGCCATTGCGCCATCCGCCAAAGTATTTAGGCCGGTCAAAGGGAATGGTCCAGGTGTGGTCCTCTATGTTGATGGCTTCGAGCACTGAAGCAGCTTCAACGCCACCGACATCAAGGAATTTCCATTGGAGCATCATGGGATCGATGGTGATACGGTTTTCGGCGATTTCCGTCACAAAGATTTCATAATGACCGCTGGTGGCGCAATTCTCTTCTGCCACATGAAATGCCATCTCTGTGATGTAGCCGCCTCGGGCTGGGTCAAGTGCCTCATCGTCGATAATGAACTGCGTGACGCTGTACCCGTAGTTGCAGTTGCCTTGAATGGGGACGCAGGTGCTGGTTTGAGTGCCTGAGTTGACGGTAAGGGTTCCGACAGTGGCTTCATGTGCCAAAAGGCGGTTCAGGCCCAATGTCATAATGGCCATTATTAAAATAGAAATCAATTTTTTCATACTATTGTGTTTTTAGATTATTAACAATCATTACATTTTCACCAGCCCATGTTGGAAGGCATAGTGTATCAGTTCGGCGGTGGTGCCAAAGCCCATCTTTTGGAAGATGTTGTGCTTGTGAGTCTCGATGGTGCGCGCACTGAGGCACAGCTGGTCGGCAATCTGCTTTGCGGTAAGACCTTTGGCGCACAGCCTGACAATCTCCATCTCGCGGTCGGTGAAGTTGGGCTCTCTCCACCGCAACGAGGTCTGGACGGCATGAATCAGATGGGCCACGTCGGCACCATAGAACTCGAAGCCTTCGGCAACGGCACAAATGGCCGACACCAGTTCCTCGTCGCCGGCCTGCTTGCTGATGAAGCCGTCGATGCCAATGTTAAACAAAGACTGGAGAACATCCTCGGAGGTCTCCATGGAGACGACAAGAATCTTGACGTCAGGGTAGGCTTGGCGTATCAGCCGAGCCAAATCCAAACCATTGCCATCAGGTAACTGGAGGTCGAGCAAGACCATGTCGAAATGCAGGTCGCTTTTCAGGATGGTTTTCGCCGCAGCCACGTCACCGGCTTCGGCCACTACGTGAATGTCGGGGGCAAGCGTCAGCAATGAGAACTTGATGCCTAAACGCACCAATGTCTCATCGTCGATGACCATAATGTCGATGTTTTTACCCATAATAAAATATTTTGGGCAAAAATAGGGCAATAACAGAAGCGTAATTTA
>CALGBV010000268.1 GCA_937884015.1 uncultured Bacteroidales bacterium | reverse complement strand
ACTATGAAATTCCTTTGATTTCGAAGGATAACACCACATCAGGTGCTTCCATCACCTCCGAAGAAATCTCGAAACTGCCTAACCGTTCTGCTGAAGGCGTTGCTTCCAGCGTCGGTGGCGTGTTCTCGAGCGATGGTGAAGTCGGTAGTATCCGTGGTGCCCGTGAAAGCGCCGTCTATTACATTGACGGTGTGAAAGTTATTGGTAGCGCAAGCGTGCCTCAAGGTGCTATCGACCAGGTCGACGTCATCTTGGGTGGTACTCCTGCCATGTATGGTGATGCCATGGGCGGTATCATCAACATGACCACCAAGGGCCCAAGCCGTACTTTCGGCGGTGGCTTGGAATATGAAGCATCAGTGGAAGGCTTCGGCCACCACCGTCTGGGTTTCAGCCTCCAGGGACCACTCATCAAGGGCAAGAATCAGGAATCGGCATTGCTCGGTTTCTTCTTGGCTGGTGATATCAACTACAACAGAGTCGGTTCTCATGCTGCCACTGGTTACTATAAGGCAACCGATGATTGGCAGAATTTCATCGAACAGACTCCTCTGCGCCTGTCAGGCCTCAGTTCAGGTACTTATCAGAATGCAGCCTACACCAAGAAAGATAATCTTGTCTATTCAAGATATCTCGCCAACACTACCAACCAAAGCATTAACATCTCTGGCAATATCAACGTCCGTACCGGTGACAACACTAACTTGACATTCGGCGGTTCGATGTATATGGCTGGCGGTCACTATGCTAATGGCAGAGGTCAGTATTTCTTCAATACCGACAAGAACTATCTGAGCAAGTCAAGCACATACCGTGGCTATGTCCGTTTCACACAGCGTTTCCCATCCGATCCTGAAAGCAATGCTCTCATTTCGAACTTCTATTATAGCATTCAGGCCGACTATACGCACTATAAAGGTGAATCAGGCGACCCGGATTTGTGGGACAATTTATTTGCTTACGGCAACCTCGGTAAGTTCACCACTTGGAAGACCCCTTCTTTCCAGCAAGGTAACGTTGATTCGGTTTTGGTTAACGGCACTACTTTCCACAACTACGAAAACGTGTGGGTGCTGAACAGCTGGGACTATGATACGTTGGTCGAATTCCACAAGCAGACTGCTGACTTCAACCCATTGCTTTCAAGATACGTTGAAAACTACTACGATCTGTACAGACAGTATGGTTCAAGTGGCTACTACGACAACATCTACAATATCATGATGAACCAAGGCTTGATTAACGGCCTTTCTCCTAACGGTGTCTATGGCCTGTATGCAGTTCCTGGTTCAATCCAAGCTTCATACGGCAAGTCAATCGATGACCAGATTGCTGTCAATGTGAATGCTTCCATGACCGTTGGTAAAGGTGATGCCAGCCATGAAGTGAAACTCGGTTTCCAATACGAACAGCGTAACCAGGCAGAAATGTCATACTCAGCCGACTACTGGACACTGATGCGTGACCTGACCAACTTCCACATCATGCAGCTGGATATGGATAATCCATACGCAACTTCATACGATGGTTTCGTTGACACAGTCATGTATCACAGACTGTATGACGGTCCTTCACAGACCACATTCGATAGAAAATTGCGTCATGCTATGGGCCTTTCGGAAACCGGAACGGAATATATCCTGATTGACTCATACGACTTCAGCGACAACTCCATCCAGTACTATGATGAAAACGGCAATATGCATACTGGCCATGTGAATGGCGGCCTTGACATGAGCATGTTTGCTGCCGAAGAACTGACCCGCGATGGTAACTTGTATGTCAGTTATTTCGGCTACACCTTTGATGGTGACAGAAAGTACGGCCTGTTTGAACGTCCTACAATGGATAACTTCTTCGATGATAAAGATGAGAACGGCAACTACACTCGTCCTGTTGCTGCTATTCAGCCTATCTACATGGCAGGTTACATTCAGGATAAGTTCGCTTTCAAAGACCTTATCTTCAACGTCGGTATCCGTGCCGACCGTTTCGATGCCAACCAGAGCGTCCTAAAGGATCCATACGTGCTGTATGATTACTTTACTGTTGGTGACAAGGTCGGTGTTGAAGACGGAAAGAGATATCTTGTGTTTAAAAATGAACAAGGTGTAGAAACATCCGATCGTTTCTTCCTCCCAGAAAACATCGGTGATGATTTCGTTCCATACGTCAACAAGCTTGATGATATGACAGAAATCGTCGGTTACCGTAACGGCAACACTTGGTACAATGCTGACGGTGTCGAAATTGCCGACCCATCAGTCTTGGACTATGGTACAGGTGTTTCCCCATGGCTTATAAACCCTGGCCAGGGCAAGGTTGAAAAAAGCTCATTCAAGGATTACGACCCGACATGGAGCATCATGCCACGTATCTCCTTCTCATTCCCGATTTCCGATGAAGCTTTGTTCTTCGCTCACTATGATGTGTTGACACAGCGTCCTTCAAGCGGCAGCTACATGAGCCCTCTGTATTATCTCTATTTCAATGAAGTCTCTGGTACTTTGGCCAATCCTAACCTGAAGCCTGCTCAGACCATTGACTACGAATTAGGTTTCACCCAGAAGGTTACCAACACATCATCATTGACCATTACGGGTTACTATCGTGAGCTCCGTAACATGATTCAGATGTATCGTTTCAACGGTGCATATCCTAAGGCCTACAACTCATTCAGCAACCTCGACTTCGGTACCGTTAAAGGTTTGACCGCCGAATACGACTTGCGTAGAACCAAGAACGCTCGCGTCCGTGCAAGCTACACCTTGCAGTTCGCCGACATGACCGGTTCTTCAACAAGTACCGCTGCTGCTTTGATTGCTGCTGGTGTTCCTAACTTGAGATCAACCTTCCCAACCAATGCTGACCGTCGTCACTCGTTCAACCTTGTCCTCGACTATCGTTTCAGCCGTGGCGCCAAGTATGATGGTCCAGTCATCCACCGCGAAGGTAAGAATGACATTCAGGTCCTCGCTAACACTGGTCTCTCACTGACTGTTGGTGGTGGTTCAGGTACTCCTTACACTGCTTCACGTACGGTTTCTTCCCCAATCGCTGGTGGTAACAACCTGCTTCAAGGTACTTATAACGGTTCCAGAATTCCTGCTGCCTTCAAGTTTGACCTCCGTCTCGACAAGGACTTCAACTTCACCATGGGTGGCAAGAAAGAAGGCAAGGAAGGCCGCGAAGCTTTCGTGAACGTTTATCTGCAGGTTCTGAATTTGCTCAATTCAAAGAACATTACGGGTGTTTATGCAGCAACGGGTAATGCTGACGATGATGGTTACCTCTCAGCTCCTGAATGGCAGCGCGAAATCTACAGCCAGATTGATCCTCAGGCTTACATCCAGATGTATCAGATTTATGTCAATAACGGCGGTTTCTATTCAGCTCCTCGCCAGATTAGACTTGGTTTGAGCTTCAACTTCTAAAATGCGAGAATAAAATTCATATCGATAAATTACACATATTATGAAGAATATAGTTCGTTTAATGTTTGCAGCACTACTCACCGTGGCTGCTGTAATTCCAGGAAAGGCTGAGGTCTATAAGTTCGAAGACGGGAGCAAAGGCACCCGAGGCTTGGAACAGACCACTGCCAAATGTTCTCCATCTTCAGCTTTTGAATGGTTGGACATTAACAATGTGAAAACGCGTATCAATGCTGGTGGTGATATGTGGTGGGACCTTCCTTCAGGAACGGGTTCCAAGTACTTCATTCCTGCCAACGGCGCTGCTACTTCCCTGTTTGCCGGTTCTCTTTGGATTGCTGGTGTCGACGTCAACAATCAGCTCAAGTGTGCTGCATTGCGTTTCCGTCAGGTTGGTAACGACTATTGGACCGGTCCTTTGACCACCGACGGTTCTGCTGCTATTACTGACGTCACTTGCGCTACTTGGGATAAGATTTTTAAGATCACCCGTGCTCAGGTTGATGAATTCCTTATGTATTGTGATCCTTTGACTGGTGCTTTTGATGAAGTTTTGGCAAAGAAAAATAGTTATTCAGTTCCGAAAGTCATTGCTGAATGGCCTGCTCATCCTGATGTTATCAGTGAAGGTACTGGTGTTAGCCATTATGGCGCTCCTTTCTATGATAGAGATAACGATGGTGAGTATAATTATTTGAAAGGTGATTACCCTTACTATGACATTGATAATGAATTGTGCCACACTAAGATTCCTACCATGGATGAAGAAATCGAAGGTTCGATGTATGGTTCAATTCTTGCCGACCAGGTGCTGAAAGGCGACCAAACCCTTTGGTGGATCTTCAATGATAAAGGTGCTTCTCACACTGAATCAAGCGGTCAGGCTATCGGTATCGAAGTTCGTGCTCAGGCTTTCGCTTTCGCTACCAATGATGAAATCAATAACATGTCTTTCTATAGCTATGAAATCATCAACCGTTCAACTTACGAATTGACTGGTACATACTTCTCACCTTGGACCGACGTTGACCTCGGTTATGGTTGGGACGACTATGTAGGTTGCGATGTAAGCCGTGGTTTAGGTTATGGCTACAATGGTAAAGACCCTGACGGCAGTGGTGAACCTGAAGCATACGGTGCTCAACCTCCGGCGATTGGTGTCGACTTCTTCCAGGGACCTTACATGGATCCTGATGGATTGGACAATCCAAAGTACAGCTTCACCCTGACTCAACATGTTATTACTGATCCTGCTACGGGCGATACTATTGGCATTACGTATGATACAACAGGTTACGAACAACTTTGCGACGAAAGCATCAACGGTGTGAACTTCGGTAACGGCATCGTCGATGATGAACGTTTCGGCATGCGTCGTTTCGTGTATCACGATAACAGCAACGCTGCTAACGGTGACCCGAGAACCGCTCCTGAATACTACAACATGCTGCGTGGTATTTGGAGAGATGGTAACCACATGCAATATGGTGGTAACGCTTATTCAGGCGACCAAGTTGTCGGTCCTGACTGCGACTTCATGTTCCCAGGCGATACTGACCCATGGAACTGGGGTACTGGTTGCGCTGCTCCTAATGGCGGTTACAACCAAAATGGTAAGTATTGGACTGAGGAAACCTGCCACAACTCACCTAACGACCGTCGTTTCATGCAGTCAGCAGGTCCTTTCACTTTGAAACCAGGTGCTGTAAACTACATTACTTTCGGTGTGCCGTGGGCTCGTGCTACAAGCGGTGGCCCTTGGGCTTCTGTTGAATTGCTTCGCGTCGTCGACGATAAGTGCCAGGCTTTGTTCGATAACTGCTTCAAGGTTATTGATGGTCCTAACGCTCCTGACTTGACAATCCGCGAACTTGACCAGCAACTTATTGTTTACCTGTCAAACACTGCAATTTCAAATAACTATAAGGAAGCTTACATTGAAAAGGATCCACAGATTCCGGATTATCTTCCACATGACTCACTGCAGGCAGATCCTTGCGACAAATACTATCGTTTCGAAGGTTATAAGGTTTACCAGTTGGTTAACGATGAAGTCAGCCCTGACGAACTCAACAACACTGATAAGGCACGTCTGGTGTTCCAGTGTGATGTTAAGAATGGTGTTACACGTCTTGTAAACTATGAATATGACAACTATATCCAAGGTAACGTTCCTTCACTGATGGTTGAAGGTGGCGATGCTGGTATCACTCATAGTTTCGTTATCACCAATGACTTGTTCTCTACCGGTGATAATCCTGCATTGGTTAACCATAAGCCTTACTACTTCATGGCTATCGCTTACGCTTATAACCAGTATTGGCCATATTCACAGACTTACGGCGAAATCGATGGTTTGCTGGGTCAGATGAAGCCTTACCTCGAAGGTCGTAAGAACATTCAGTGCTACACTGCAATTCCTCACAAGACCGTGAACGGTACCGTCCTTAATGCAACTTACGGTGATAGCCCTGCTGTTCGTCGTATCGTTGGTGTCGGTAATGGTGGCAATGAAGTTGAACTTGATGAACAAACTGTCCAAAGCATTTTGTTCAAAGAGGATGGCGTTACTCCGAAAATGGCTGTTAAAGACCAAGTCAGATTTGGTGATGAAGACTATCCTATTGCTTATCATCCAAAGTACAAGGTCGGTTACAGCCCTATCAATGTGAAAATCATTGACCCATTGAATGTCCAGACAAGAGACTATGAGTTAAGATTTGACACCCTCTTTGATCAATACACTTACAATGTTATTGATGATGCAAGTGTATTCTTGAAAGACCCAGATTCAGAAGATACTTATGTGAAAGGCAACCGTGCAGTTCGTAAATCCACCTACTGGACTTTGTACGATAAAACTAAAGGTGATACCCTTACATGCGATACTACGATTGTCTATACAGATGAAAAGCTGTTCATTGACAGAGGTATTTCGGTTTCCATCACTCAAGCTTATGAAATTGGACCATTGGAAGTCGGTTACTACTATGATTCTGTTGTTGGTGGTAATGGTGAGAACTGGCATACTGCTTATCGTGTCATTGAAAAAGACAATGGTTTCATCAATTTATCAATTGAATTCGAAGATCCAAGTAATCCTTGGCTCGATGGTATCCGCGTTAAGGATGTACCAGGCACTATCATCAACTGGATCCGTGCTGGTAACTACATTGACCAGGAAGATAACACCAACTCCGACTACAATACCATCTCTAACAAGCCATACGACCCGAACCAGTTCTATGAAAATGTCGCTCATGGTACATGGGCTCCATACATCCTCGGTTCATTCAGTGGTCAAGGTGGTAAGTGGAATCCAGGTCCTGTTTACCTGCCTAACTCACGTTCCGATGCTTACTTCACCCGTACTTCATCAGTCGATATCGTTTTGACTGCTGATAGAAGCAAGTGGACACGCTGCCCAGTCATTGAAATGTGCATGGATAACAAACTTTCTGAAGGTGGTGCTAAACGCTTCTTCTTGCGTAAACACGCTTCTGTTGACAAGGATGGTAATCCTACTGATGTCGATTGGGTCAATAATCCTGATCAAGGTAGCGATAATCCTGAAGATGCTAACTTCATTGCCGCTCAAGGTATGGGTTGGTTCCCAGGTTACGTTATCGATGTTGAAACTGGTGCTCGTCTGAACATTGCTTTCGGTGAAGACTCCTACCTTGCTGACCAGAATGGCCGCGACATGCTCTTCAATCCTACCAAGCTTTTGAAGAACACTGTCAATGAAGTCTATGGTGAATCCTCACAGCTTATGGATCCAAACATTATCCGTAACTATGGCATCGATGACGATCCTGTCATGGGCGGTAAGCACTTCGTCTACATTTGGGGCATGGATAAGGATGCTGTCATTCCTCCGTCGGCTCCTTATAAGGACTTCGATAGCCCTGCTTACGATGGTGGTAAGTACCTGTTCAATGCCATGAACTACTGCCAGAGCAACAATGCTGGTGCCAATGTCAACATGCTTCTCTTCCAGCAGGTCATGTGGATTGGTATGCCTATGGGTATTGAAGGATCAACTTGGGTTCTTGACCAGACTATGGAAAACAAGAATGACTGCCGTATCCGTATCCGTCTGTCGAAGCCATACAAGCCAGGTTATTCATACACTGCTCTGGATGTCCTTACTCCTGCTTTGGATACCAATAACCTGAATCCTATGTATGAGTTCTCAATCGAAGGCCTTAACCCAACTCTTAATGAACCGGAAAAGACAGAGACAGACTTGGATCTCATCACTGTGGTTCCAAATCCGTATTACGCTTATTCAGCGGTTTACGAAGAGAATGCTTTGATGAACAAGGTTAAGATTACGAACATCCCTGACAATTGTGTGATTACAATCTACACGCTTAGTGGAACGAAAGTCCGTCAATTCCATCACGACAGTCAGCAGACCTTCCAGGAATGGGATTTGACAAACTTCGCCAACACTCCTGTTGCCAGTGGCTTCTACTTGATTCATGTCAAGGACTATACAAGTGGTGGCGAACGTGTCATCAAGTTCTTCGGAGCTATGCGTAAAGTTGACCTGAATACTTTCTAAATTTAATGTAATTGCTAACAATTTTAAATATCAGAATCATGAAGAAATCATTTAGATATATAGTTTTGAGCCTTGCAGTCCTTTTCGGATTAAGCGCTCCACAGGCATTTGCAGGAAATGAAGACCGTTCAGGTCAGGCTGGTGCAGCCGAATTGTTGATTAACCCTTGGGCTGCTTCGTCAGGCTGGGGCAATGCAGGCATGTCATTCGTTCATGGTGTTGAAGCTATGTACGGTAACGTTGCTGGTATTGCAAACATCAACAAGTTTGATTTGAATTTCACCCACACGAGCTGGCTGGTCGGTACACAGACCAACCTCTCGGCTTTCGGCCTCTTGGCCCGTGTCGGTGAATCTTCAGTTCTTGGTTTGTCAATGACATCATTCAGCATTGGTGAAATTCCGATTACCACCGTTAATAACCCTGATCCTGGTACCCTTGGTACTTACGAGCCCAAACTGATGAACATCAACATTGCTTTTGCAAAGTCGTTCACCAGCAGCATCAGCGGTGGTTTCAACTTGAAGATCATCAGTGAGTCCATTAAGGATATGAGCGGTATCGGTGTCGCTATCGATGCTGGTATCCAGTATGTGACTGGTCCTTTCGACAACATCCACTTCGGTATCACCTTGAAGAACATCGGACCTACCATGAGTTTCAATGGTGACGGTCTTTCATTCAAGGCTTTCCTCCAGCATGGTGTCGACGAACAGTTCACTGTCATTCAACGTGCTGATAAGTTCGAATTGCCAACTCAGTTGAGCATTGCCGCAGCTTACGACTTCCACCTTGGTGAAATGTCAAGACTGACCCTCGCTGGTAATTTCTGCTCCAACTCATTCACCAAAGACCAGTTCATTGGCGGTCTTGAATGGTCATGGAGAGAAATCCTCATGCTTCGCGTTGGTTGCACCTACGAAAAGGGCCTTTGGTCAAAAGGTGATAGCGGTACGGGCAGCGCAATCTATGACAGAACTGAATGCATGAATCTTAACAGAGGCCTTAGCGCAGGCCTTTCAGTTCAGATTCCTCTCTCAAAGGATGAAGATGGTGCTAAACTCGCTATCGACTATTCCTTCAGAGATACCTATGCTTTCAATGGTACGCACAGCGTCGGTGCAAGAATTCTTTTCTAAAAAGGCTTGCATTTGAAATAAATTGCGTATCTTTGCAACGCAAACCAAAAGTAGACCCTTATTTCGGTAAGGGTCTCTTTTTTACATTCTTTTGAATTTAATATTTATATCATGTCAGAAATCAAATACTTTACCCCAGAGGGGCTGCAGAAACTCAAGGATGAACTCGACCATCTGATTCATGTTGAGCGTCCGAACATTGTCGTGGCCATTCAGGAAGCCCGTGATAAAGGCGATCTTTCGGAAAATGCCGAATACGATGCCGCAAAGGAGGCGCAAGGTCTTTTGGAGGCCAAGATTGCCGAATTGCAGGATTTGATCTTTAATGCCAGAATCCTTGACGAATCTAAAATAGACACTTCGAAGGTTTTGCTGTATTCAACGGTGAAGCTGAAGAACCTGATGCTGAATAAGGAAATGGTATATAGCATTGTCCCTGAAAAGGAAGCTAATTTCAAGGAAGGCAAGATTTCAATAAATTCACCAATCGGTCAAGGTCTGCTTGGCAAGAAGGTAGGTGAAATTGCTGAAATTTCAGTCCCAGCTGGTAAGATGAAATTCGAAATACTTGAAATCACCCGTCAATAAATACAGTTATGGCTACGATTTTTTCCAGAATCATTAAGGGTGAAATTCCATGCTATAAGATTGCCGAGGATGACAGATTCTTCGCATTCATGGATATAAATCCGGTTTCTAAAGGTCATACTTTGGTCGTCCCGAAAAAGGAAGTCGACTATATCTTTTCCCTTGGCGATGAAGAGTTGGGCGAAATGATGGTGTTTGCCAAGAAAGTGGCTGCAGCTATCGAAAAAGCCATGCCTTGCAAACGTATCGGCGTTGCCGTCATTGGCTTGGAAGTGCCTCATGCTCATATTCACCTCATTCCAATCGTTGAGGAAGGCGACATGGATTTCAAGAAGGAACACTTGCATTTGAGCAATGAAGAGTTCCTCGACATTCAGAAACGCATTGTAGAGCAATTCTGATTCCTAACAATGAATATGAAAAAAGCACGCAATCGCGTGTTTTTTTTCGTTTTTATCAGTTGCCGAAATCATCGAACATTATGTTTTCTTTCGGCACACCTAAATCGTCGAGCATTTTTAGCACTGATGAAATCATCATCGGCGGACCGCAGAGATAGTATTCGATTTCTTCGGGTTCGGGATGGTTTTTCAGGTAATTGTTGAAAATCACGTTGTGGATGAACCCGACATCGCCAGTCCAATTGTCTTCGGGTTTAGGTTCGGAAAGCGCGATGTGGAAACTGAAATTCGGTCTTTCCTTTTCCAGTTGGGTGAAGTCGTCGACATAGAAAAGTTCGCGCAACGAGCGTCCTCCGTACCAGAATGAAGCCTTGCGGTTGGTTTGTTTCGTCTTGATTTGGTCGAAAATCTGTGAACGCATCGGAGCCATGCCTGCGCCGCCTCCAATCCACATGATTTCCTTGTCGGTGTCTTTTACGTGGAATTCGCCGTATGGACCGCTGATAGTGACCTTGTCGCCAGGTTTCAAAGAATAAATGTATGAGGAACAAATGCCAGGGTTGACATTCATGAAACGGCCTGCCTTGCGGTCAAACGGAGGCGTGGCGATACGCACGTTAAGCATAATGATATTGCCTTCGCTTGGTGCATTAGCCATGGAATAAGCCCTGAACTGCGCTTCTGGGTTGCGCATTTTCAAATCCCACAGGTGCATCTTATCCCAATCTTCACGGTATTCTTCATCCACGTCAATGTCTTTGTAATCGACAGTGATTTTCGGCACGTCAATCTGAATGTAGTTGCCCGCTTCGAAATTCAGTTTTTCGCCTTCGGGCAATTTTACGACAAACTCTTTGATAAAGGTTGCGACATTGCGGTTCGAAACGACTTCACATTCCCATTTCCTGATGCTCAAGATGGATTCAGGAACGGCAATCTTCAGGTTTTCGTTCACCTTTACCTGACAGCCCAAACGCCAATGGTCTTGAATCTGCTTGCGCGTGAAGAATCCGGTCTCGGTGGGCAGAATGGTGCCGCCGCCTTCTACGACACGGCAACGGCATTGTCCGCAGTTGCCTTTGCCGCCACAGGCCGACGGAAGGAAAATCTGTTCGTTGGCTAAAGTCGTAAGGAGAGAGCTGCCGGGTTGCACTTCAATGTCTTTCTTGTCGTTGATGGTGATTTTCACCTTGCCTTGCGGAATGAGTTTGTTTCTGACAAAAACCAACAGTCCGACAAGGAGCAGCACAATGACAAGGAAAACTGCTATGCTGAGTAATATGATAGTGGTAGTGTTGCTTGCTAAAATCATGATAGTCAAATTTTAATCCCCAAGAAAGCCATAAAGGCAATGCCCATCAACCCCGTGATGAGGAAGGAGATGCCAATGCCTTGCAAACCTTTGGGTATGTGAGAGTAACGTATCTTTTCGCGAATGGCGGCAATGCCCACGATGGCTAAGAGCCAGCCTAATCCGGAACCGAGACCATAAACGGCGGCTTCGGCCACATTATTGAAACCACGTTCCTGCATGAAAAGCGAACAGCCTAAAATGGCGCAGTTCACGGCAATCAGCGGAAGGAAAATGCCCAGGGCGGAATATAATGCCGGACTGAATTTCTCTATTACCATTTCCAAAATCTGCACAATGGAAGCAATGATGGCAATGAAAAGAATGAAACTGAGGAAACTCAAGTCGACAGTTGCCAGTTTCGGACTTATCCATGCCAAGGCTCCCGGAGAAAGCAGATATTTGTTAATCAGGTAGTTGATTGGAACCGTGATGAGCAAAACAAATGTGACGGCGATGCCTAATCCTGCGCTGGTCTTAACGGTTTTCGAAACCGCCAAATAGGAACACATGCCCAAGAAATAGGCAAATATCATGTTGTCGATAAAGACGGATTTTATGAAGATGTTGAAAAGTTCCATGGCAATCACTTTTTGTTGTTTTCCTGAAGTTCGGGATGGCGCGTGCGCTGAATCCAAATGATGACACCGACGATAATCAGCGCCATTGGCGGCAGAATCATCAGACCGTTGTTGCGGTAGCCTGATTCATAGAATGACTGCGGAATGACCTGATAGCCAAGCAAGGTGCCCGAACCGAGCAATTCGCGGAAGAAAGCCACGATGATTAATATCAGGCTATAACCCAATCCGTTGCCGATGCCATCAAGGAATGACTCCCAAGGCTTGTGCGACATGGCGTAGGCTTCCAGTCGGCCCATGACGATGCAATTGGTGATGATAAGTCCGACAAAGACTGATAATTGCTTGCTGACATCGTAAACAAAAGCTTTCAGGAATTGGTCGACCAAAATCACCAAGGCGGCGACAACGACAAGTTGCACGATGATGCGAATGCGGGAAGGAATGCCTTTGCGCAGCAAGGAAATAATGAGGTTCGAAAATGCCGTGACTACCATGACGGAAATGCCCATGACGATGGCCGGCTTGAGTTTGGCGGTTACGGCAAGGCAAGAACAGATGCCAAGCACCAGAACGGTGATGGGGTTGGCCTTACGCAAAGGCTCTATGATGAGTTTCTTGAAGTTTCCCATGTTATTCCTCCTTGTGCTGTTTTTCAAAATAAGGCAAGTAGCAACTTAACACCTTGTTAATCATATCATCGACGCCTTTTGAGGTGATGCTACCGCCCGAAATGGCATCGACGGCGTGCTCGCGGTCGGTCTCGGGCAATGTGATGATACCGCCTTTCTGCACCTTAATGGAAACGAATTGACCATTCTTCATGATGGTCTTTCCTTGGAATTGATGCTGGAATTTTTCCGTAGTTATTTCAGCACCTAAGCCGGGTGTTTCAGAAGCGTGGTCGAAATTGGCGCCAACAACGGTGTTATAGTCATCAGCAATGGCAATATAGCCCCAAATGGCGCCCCACAATCCATTGCCTTGCAACGGAATGACATTGATGTTCTGCGCCCCGTTGTTGATGACAAACAGAGGCAGACTGTAGCCGTTGCCTTGTTCCTTATTATAAAGTTCTTGTTTCAGATTTGTGTTGAAAGCCTTGCCGCTGTCATCAAGGATGTTTCCATTGCCATCGAGGAGCAGCATTTGCAAGCAGTGCTTGTCGAAAAGTGCCTGTGCATTGTCGTTGCTGACATTCGGAATGGCGGCTGCATTCAGTATGTTGCACATTTTTTCGTTGTCTTTGTTGCGTTGCTGAAAAGGTGCAAGGACCACGGCGGCAACGGAAAGCAATGCCGCTACAATGACGATTAGGATTGCGGCGTAAATGAAAATATATCCTGTGCTGTTCTTGTTGCTCATATCTTTACGTTTTGGGCGCGTTTCTTGCGCATGTTGATGTTTCGTGCAATCACGCAATGGTCAATGAGTGGCGAAAACACATTCATTAATAAAATGGCGAGCATCATGCCTTCGGCGTAGGCCGGATTGATGACACGGATAAGTACGGCGAAAATGCCGATGAGCAGGCCATAAATCACTTTGCCTTTGTTGGTTTGTGGTGCCGTTACGGGGTCTGTGGCCATGAAGATGGCGCCAAACATGAAACCGCCCATCAGCAGATGATAGTAGAATGGCAATTGCATATAAGGCGTCGCGCCGATGGCGTTGAAAATGAGTCCCATGCCAATGCCTCCGGCAAAAATGGACAAGATGATTCTCAGACTTGCAATGCCGCAAATCACAAGCAGCAAGCCGCCTAAAAGAATGGCGATTTTGGATGTCTCGCCCAGGCTTCCGGGAATGCCGCCCCAAAACATGGTCCACGCACTTGGAAGGTCAGTGTTGCCGTTCATCAACATGCCTAATGGCGTGGCGCCTGATACGGCATCGGGCTGGCCGGCAATCCAAACCTTGTCGCCCGACATGCAGGACGGATAGGCGAAAAACAGGAAAGCGCGTGCCGTAAGGGCCGGGTTGACGATGTTCATGCCAGTTCCGCCAAAGGCTTCCTTGGCAATGATGACTGAAAAAGCGGTGGCCACGGCAACCATCCAAAGCGGAATGTCGGGTGGCAAAATCATGGGAATCAGCAAACCGGTAACGAGATAACCTTCGTTCACTTCGTGATGACGGATTTGTGCGAATGTAAATTCAATGGCCAAACCGACAACATACGAAACGACGATGGTCGGCAAAGTCTTCGCCAGACCGAAGCCAAACATTCTCCAAAAACTGGCTTGTTCCACCAAAGCAATGAAATGCTGATAACCGACATTCCAAATGCCGAACAATAGGGCAGGCGTGAGGGCGATGACGACAAAAATCATGGTGCGTTTCATGTCGACGGCATCGCGGATCTGGCAGCCTTTCTGCGTGGTTTTGTCGGGAACGAAAAGGAAACTCTCGAAGGCTTCGAAGGTAGATTGCAGTTTGGCAAACTTTCCGCCTTCGCTAAAATTGGGTTTTATCTTGTTGACATAATTCCGCAAGCCGCTGACACGGTCTTTCACCTTGCCGTTGCTTTCGGCATCGGATGCGATGAAAAAGTCGCGGAGGCTTTGTCGGAATATGCTGTTTTGTTTGTCTTTCATGCTTATTCGTTTTCCTTACGCACAAGGTCCAAGCCTTTGCGTATGATTTGCTGAATGTCGGTTTTCGAAGTGTCGATAAATTCGCACAAGGCAAAGTCTTCTTCGTCAACTTCGTAAATGCCAAGGTTTTCCATCAGGTCGATGTCTTCCACAATGCAGGCCTTGATGAGTTGCAACGGATAAATATCGAAAGGGAAGACCTTTTCAAATTCGCCGCTCACAACATAGGGCCTTTCTTCGCCGTGTGTGTTGGTGTCTAATTCATAATCAGGATGCAGCAGTTTGGGAACAAAGGCTGATGGAAAGGTTCGCGAAACGCTGAATTTCTTGAATCCGGGCCAAATCCATCCGAGCATTTCCTGACGGTTGTCGCCTTCGGGAATGACGCTCACCATGTTGTGATAGAAGCTAATGAAATCATTTTCAGCGACTTTTCGTCCTGTCAGCACGTTGCCGCTAATGAGTCTGCTATGATTGTCTTTCAGGTTGTTGGCCGTCAAACTGCCGATTTGGGCACCGATTTTTGTCTTGATATAATGTGGATGCTCCAATGCTGAACCAGCCACGGCATAAATTCTGATGAAATCCAACTCGCCTGTGCGGAAATAATGTCCGATGTTGATGACATCCTGCACCGAGCAGTACCAAACGGTTTCACCTTTATTAATAGGGTCAATCTTGTTGATTTGCGTTCCGATGTTTCCCGAAGGATGAGGACCGCTAAACCTATGAATCGTAACGTTTTTCGCCTTGAGCAAAACATCAGAAACGGTTTTCTCGGCATGAACGCAAAACTGAACCTTTTTTCCGCTGAGGATGGACAGGATTTCAAGGCCTTTCTGGAACGAATCGGGGAAATGTTCGACGATGAAATTCAAATCGGGGGCCAAAGGATGGGTGTCGCAGGCGGAAACGAAAAATGCCTTAGGCGTCACATCGGGATTGGCGATGATGGAGTAGGGACGCTGCCGAATCATGGGCCACAATCCGGTTTCGAGCATCTTTCCAATGATGGCGTCGCGTTCCGTAGAGACGCGATTCATCGCGTCTGAATTGGAATCCGAATTGTCTTCTGAGACGCGGTTCATCGCGTCACTACAGTCAATTACCACTGCTTGCAGCAATCGCTTTTCTCCACGGCGGATTTCCTTTACTATGCCTTTTACTGGCGAGGTGAAAACAATTCGTTCGTCGTGTTTGTCCTGAAATAAAGGTGTGCCAACCTCAACGGCATCGCCTTCCTGCACGAGAAGTCGTGGCAAGACACCCACGAAATCAGTGGGTTGAATGGCGAATAGTCCCGATGACACAATCTCAACGGAACGTTCCGCTTTGCCTTTCAGTTTAATGTCGAGGCCTTGCTTTATCTTGATGGTCGTCGTCATAGTCATTATTTGCCGCAAAGGTAGTGAATTATTCGATAGACTTGGGTTTTCTTTTAGAAACTTCAAGTTGTATTCTTTTTGTCGGCATATTCGTTTTTTGACTATTTTTGTGAACTTTTGAAAGATAAGGAAATGAGAGGAAAAAAGTTTGCAGAAATGGTGTTGAATGGTTCTTTTGAACTGAAATCCAACTGCAAGATAATTAACGATTTGAATGTTTTCCCAATCCCTGATGGAGATACGGGCGACAATATGTTTATGACCATCAGCGCAGGTTGCGGCCAAGCAATGGAGGTAGCATGTGGCGATGAAAGCATAGGTTTGGTTGCCGATGCCTTGTCGAAAGGTATGCTTTTGGGGGCGCGAGGCAATTCGGGAGTCATTCTTTCGCGTATTTTTGCTGGCATTGCAAAAGGCTTGAAAGACAAGTACGATGTCAATGTTGTGGAATTTGCCAAGGCGATGACTTGTGGCGTTGAGGAATCGTATCATGCTGTGACTGTTCCGGTTGAAGGTACTATTCTTACGGTTTTAAAGGATAGTGTCAGAGTGGCAAATGACCTGAATACGGATTCGTTTGATGCCTATTTCAATGCTTTGTCGCTTGAGATGGAGGCTTCGTTGGACCGCACGCCCGATTTGCTTCCTGTCCTGAAAGAAGCAGGCGTGGTCGATAGTGGCGGTGCAGGTCTGCTCTGCATTTTCCGAGGAATGATGAAAGCTTTGAATGGCGAAATGCTTCAGAATGAAATAGATGCGACATCACAAAAAGATGAGAAGAAGCCTCAAGTCAATCTTGATGCATTTACTGCTGACAGTGAATTGGTTTTTGGCTATTGCACCGAATTTTTGCTTCGTTTGCAAACTTCAAAAGTGAATCTTGAGACTTTTGATGTCCAGGAAATCATTGATTACCTGACTGCTAACGGCGATTCCGTCGTGGCTTTCCGCGATGGAAGCATTGTCAAGGTTCATGTGCATACCAAGACGCCTGGTGACATTCTTTCGCATTGTCAGCGTTGGGGTGAATTTCTCACTTTGAAGATTGAAAATATGACCTTGCAGCATCACGAAACCACGATCCGCAATGCTTTTTCGAAGCCGAAGAAAGCCTACGGCGTGGTTGCTGTCGCTTCGGGAAATGGTCTGGTGAATGCTTTCGTTGAGGCTGGTGCCGATTTTGTCATCGAAGGCGGACAGACTATGAATCCGTCGGCGCAGAGTTTCCTCGATGCTTTCGACAAAATTGATGCCGAGACCATTTTCGTGTTCCCGAACAATTCAAACATTATCCTAACGGCTAAACAAGCTGCCGAATTGTATGAAAAGTCGAAGGTTGTCGTGCTGTCTTCCAAGACGATAGGTGCTGGTTATGTGGCCATCGCATCGTTGGATACTTCATCGAAAGATACAGATGCCATCGTTGCGGCTGTGCAAGAAACGATGGATGCCGTGACGTGTGGTGTCGTCACTCGTGCCACGCGCGATACTTCGATTGACGGTTTCGACATTCGCAAGGATGATTGTCTGGGCATCAGTGGGGGTACAATTCTTTCCGATGCCGACAATGTTTTGGAAGCAGTCGTCCAGCTTTGCGACAAAATGCAAACTGCTGATCACGATGTGGCTCTGATTTTTAGCGGAGAGGAAACGCAACAAATTGATAATGAGAGTTTAATAAACCGTTTGCAAGGAATTTATCCGAGAACGGAATTCATTTTAACCGAAGGAAATCAACCTGTTTATAATTATATAATTGTGTTATGTTGACATTTTTCACCGATACAGATACCGATTTTGGCTTGAAGGAAGCTGCCGAATACGGTTGCAAACTCATCAGTATGCCATACAGTTACGACGGAAAGACCATTTATCCATACGTCGATTTTGAGGAATACGATTATCATGCTTTCTACGATATTTTGCGCAGGGGCACGTTGCCGACTACAAGCGCCATTTCGGAAAACGATTACATCAATTACTTCGAACCTGAATTTGCTGCGGGCAACGATATTCTTTATGCACATTTTTCAGCTGCCATGACCGTCACCTTCGATGTGATGAATCAAGCTGTCGAAAAATTGAAGGCAAAATATCCTGAACGAAAATTTTATAGCATTGATACAAAAGGAATTACGACCATCAGTTATCTGATTGTCCGTGAAATTGGCGACCTTGTGAAGGCAGGAAAGACCGCTGAGGAAATCGTGGCATGGAGCAAGACCGAAATCGACCATTTTGCTATGTATTTCTTTGCTGACGATTTGAAATTCTTCCGTCGCAGCGGTCGTGTAAGCGGTTTAGCTGCCACTATGGGCGGCTTAATCGGCTTGCGTCCAATCATCTACATGAGTTCGGAAGGCAAAATGGTGAGCAATGGCACCGAAAAAGGCCGTGTTAAGGCGATGGAACGCTTGCTGAAATATGTCGAGGATTTGGGCGACGACATTAAGAATCACCGCATTGTGGTGGGTCACACCGATGCTCTCGATTTGGCCAAGCAGTTGGGCGAAATGCTCAAGGCAAAGTTCGGCGACGACCTGAAGCTTGAATATGTTTGCACCAATCCGACGGCAGGTTCGCATTGCGGTCCAAACGGCGTGGGCGTGTGTTTTCATGCCATTCATCGTTAATCTGTTGATTATAATATGCTATTATGAAATCGTCAAAGCCAACTTTGCAGGAGAAACTGGCAAAAAGGAAGTACAATCTGCCACCTCGACCGTTTCTTTTCTTGTATCGCGTCATCATAAGCGGTTTCGTGGCGCCGAAATACAGGCCGCATTACACGATTAAGGACAATATCAACGATTGCAAAGGCCCTTGTTTTGTCATTTGGAATCATCTTTCAAGACTTGACCATGCTTTCGTGATGGAGGCCACTTATCCGCGAAGAATCAATATCCTGGCAGGATACAACGAGTTTTTCAGAAGCCATTTGCATTTGGTTTTCAGACTGATGAATATCATTCCGAAGAAAAACTATGCCGACGATATGTGTAGTGTGCGCGCCATGAACAATATCATCAAGAAAGGCGGCTGCATTGCTTTTTCGCCTGAAGGGATGAGTTCCATTTATGGTCAGAATCAGCCGATTGTGCCTGGCACGGGAAGGTTCCTCCAGTTTTATCATATTCCGGTTTATTTCGTGAAACTTGCCGGTTCCTATTTGACCAGCACGAAAGTCTGCCTCGATGAAAGACAAGGCAGAGTGGAAGCGGAACTTTCGCTTTTGCTGACATCCGAACAGCTGCAAAGCATGACGCCTGAGCAAATTGAAGACACCATCAACGAAGCTTTTCGTCACGATGATTACGAATGGAACAAGGAAAAGCATATCAAGTGGAAGACCGATGGCAGAATTTGCGAGAAACTGAACGAGATTTGCTACAAATGCCCGAAATGTGGTGCCGAACTCGACATGACTGCTGAAAAGGATTACATCAAGTGCAACAAGTGCGGCAATGGCGCCAAAATGAATGATTATTATGAGTTTGAGCCTTTCGATAAGGATTGCGTAATACCTGAATTTCCAACCAAGTGGGTCGAATATGAGCGTCAGGAAATCATTCGTGAAATCAGGGAAAACCCGAATTACAGCTTTTCAGAAAGAGTAAAAGTCGGAAATCTCCCGACCGACCATTATATCAAGCATTTAGGCACATCGGAGCCTTGCGGAGAAGGTGTGCTTACCATCGATCACAGCGGCATGCATTTTGATGGAACGAAACAAGGCGAGGCGTGGCATTTCGATTTGCCTTACAGCGTGCTGTATTCGCTGCCTATCGTTACTGACACGTCTTATTTTTCGCTTTATATCGATAGGGAGTATTACGATTTCTTCCCGGAACGTCAGTCGGTGGGCAAAATGCTTGTATTGACAGAGGAAATGCACCGTCTTCACGAAAACTTGTGGAAGAATTTCAAATGGTATGATTACATGTATGAAGATAAGAAGTAATATTGTAAGTGCATGATTAAGATAGTAATAGATTGTTTTGGCGGCGACCATAGCCCTGATGCTAACATCGATGGAAGCTTGTCGGCTTTGTCGAAAAATCCCGATTTGCATCTCATCCTTACGGGTGACGAAAACGTTTTGAAAGCCAAACTGGAAGGCCGAAATTACGACAAGTCGCGCCTTGAGATTGTCCATGCGCCCGAAGTCATCGGATGCGATGAAAAACCGACTGACGTGATCCGTTTGAAACGTGAAAGTTCGATGATAAAAGCCATCCGTCTTTTGCGTGATGAAGACGACATTGCAGGCATGGTCAGCGTGGGTTCGACAGGTGCTTTGGTGACGGCGGCTTTGGTGCGTTTGGGACGTTTGCAGGGTGTTATTCGTCCTGCTTTTTGCCCGATTTTGCCTACCATGGCGGGCGGCATCGTCGGCATTTGCGACAGCGGCGCCAATGTAGAAGTCACATCGGCGCATTTGCGTCAGTTTGCAATCATGGCAAGTCTTTATCTTGAGAATGTCTATAAGGTTCAGAATCCGCGCATTGCGTTGCTTAATGTAGGCAAGGAAGCCGAAAAAGGCGACGACATCCGCAAAGAGGCTTACCAACTTTTGCAAAACACGGATTGCCTTAATTTTGTTGGCAATATGGAGAGCCGTGACTTGCTTTCGGGCAATTACGATGCTGTGGTTTGCGACGGTTTTTCTGGCAATGTGCTGGTGAAGACGACCGAAGGGACAGCACTCGAACTGCTTAAAAAAATCAAGAAGGACATCTATTCGCGCACTTTGTATAAAATGGGTGCCTTGCTGATGAAACGCATGTTTGCCGAGGAAAAGGAATTCATGAACTACCAGAACTACGGCGGCAGCGTTTTGTTAGGCACTGAAAAAGTGGTTGTGAAAGGTCACGGAAGCAGCAAGGCGGTGGCCATCGAAAAATGTATAGAACAAGCCTATCGTATGAAAGTCAGCGAATTAGGTGAAAAAATAGAAAAGGAAATCTTAAAATACGAACACTATGAAGAAGATTGAAAATGTTTTTGAAGAAGTACAGAAAATCATGGCGAAGCAACTGAGAAAGCCTGTCGAAAGCATTCAGATGGATTCGCAAATCAAGAGAGATTTAGGCGCCGATTCCATTGATATTCTGCAACTTTTGTTGCGTATTGAGGACGATTACGGCATTATGATTCCGGATGAGGCTTTGGCCACTTTCAGCACGGTTGGCGATGTCGTCGCTTTTTTGGAGAAACTGTCGAAAAAGTAATTTATGAAAAAGACGCTCATCCTGATACTTAGCTTTTTTCTGTCGTTGCGCTTTTTTGCCCAGGATTTGCCTTATTATGGCGACTTGAACTATAAGCCTGAGGTTCAGACCGTTCTGCTTTATGCTGATGGCAATCAGTTGAATGACCCGATTATTCCGCTGGATGATATGGTGGAAAGGCTCACTTTGTCGTTTGATGTGCTTGGTAATGATGGCGAAGTGCTGAACTATACTTTCATTCATTGCACGCACGATTGGCAACCGACTGACATTCAGCGCATGCAATATGCTTCGGGTTTCGATTCCGACCGAATTGATGATTTCGCTTTTTCGGTAAATACGCTGATTGATTATGTCAATTATCAGCTGGTTTTTCCGAAGGAAGACATGCAGCCGCTCATTTCGGGCAATTATCTGCTCATTGTTTTCGGTGATGACATGAGCGAGGAAAACATCTATTTCACGCGCCGTTTCATGGTCATCGACGAGAAGGCCCATGTCGGGGCTTCGGTGCCGCGTTATCCCGATGATTTGTCGCTGACCGACACGCATCAGCAACTTGATATCCGTGCCGTGATGAGTAATATTCCTAATGGTAATGTGCAGCAATACAGCAATTTGACCATTCGTCAAAACGGACGTTGGGACAATGCCGTTGAGGGTCTGAAGCCATTATACGTCTATCCCGATTATATCTCCTACGAACATAATCCGCTGACGGTTTTCGATGGTTCCAACCAATACCGCCGTTTCGACATCAGTAATTTCCGCTTCCAGTCGGAGAATCTGGCGCACATTTACCAAACCGATGAATCGTATGTGATTGACATCCTGACTTGCGAATCACGGGCGCGAAAACCTTATTCCACCTACGAAGATGTTCACGGAAAGAAATTCATTCGTGTTGAAAATGAGAATCTTGACACGTCCACTGAAGCTGATTATGCTTGGGTGAATTTCTTCTTGCGTTGGGATTCGCCTTTGACTGAGGATGTCTACATCATGGGTGCTATTAACGATTGGATTTTCAACGACAACAACAGGATGACCTACGATTACAAACTGCGTGGCTATACTTGCTCGATGCTGCTGAAACAAGGTTTTTACAATTTCATGTTTGCAACGGCTGACCGGAAAACGGGCATAGTCTCAACGGACTTGACGGCAGGCAGTTTTTGGGAGACCAATAACGTGTATTCGCTTTATTTCTACTACTTTAACCCGACCAAAGGTTATGATGAACTGATTGGTTATTCGGTGGTTAATTCGCACTGAGGGAAGGGAAAGTTTTAAAGGGGAAAGTTGAAAGTTTTGAAGTGGAAAGTGTTAAAGTTTAAAGTTGAAAAATAGCTCCCTGAGCTTGTCGAAGGGACGGTTCAGAGGTTTCAGAGTCCAGAAATTCCAAGTAAAAAAGTCTAATTGTCAAATAGTCCAAAAGTCAAATAATCCCTATGTCTGATGACGGCCGCATAACATTGTTTGCAGAGATTCTGCTGCCGATTCCTGTGCCGGGAACTTTCACTTATCGTGTGCCTTTCGCGATGAATGATTTGGTGCGCGTAGGGCAGAGGGCGGTGGTGCAGTTCGGCAAGACCAAAATCATGTCGGGACTTATCGTCAGCCTGTCGGAACAGGTGCCCACTGTTGAGGTGAAATATCTGATGGATATTCTTGATGATGAACCGCTTGTGAACGACATTCAGCTGAAGTTTTGGGATTGGGTCAGGCAATATTACATGTGTCATCTTGGCGAGGTGATGCAGGCGGCTTTGCCGGCGGCACTCAAGCTGAGCAGCGAGTCGGCG
>CALGBV010000267.1 GCA_937884015.1 uncultured Bacteroidales bacterium | reverse complement strand
TTTTCCGTCCAACGGGTGAAAATGCCGCCTTGGGCTGGTATGGCGGCGACGGTGGCTTGGAGGTTTTCGCAGATGGCCAGTTGTGTTATTTCTGCCGTGCCAAAATCAGGGTTTGCCGATGCCACCGTGAGGTCAAATAAAAAGGCTTCCGTTATTATAGCATAAGCGTTCCAACTGGAGGTTCCATAGTCGCCGCCCGTGCCGCATGGCACGGTGATGGCTTGCAATTCTGACATGCCATATAAAGCATTAGCATCTAAAACAGGCGGCGTGGAAGGCTTGGCGACGATTTGGGTGAATTTGGTATTCTCAAAAGCACGTTCTCCAATGCCTAACATGGACCTGCCGATAGTAAGCGAGCCGGTGAAGTGCGAACTGCCAGAAAAAGCATAATTTCCGATGTTCGTTACGGAATCCGGTATGATGAGCGGGCCGGTGAATCCTGAACAGTTTTCAAAAGCACAAATTCCAATGTGTGTCACGGAACTGCCAATGGTGAGCGAGCCGTTAAAGCCTGAACAAGCTTGAAAGGCATAATCTCCAATGCTCGTCACGGAATTTGGAATGCAGAGCGAGCCGGTGAAAGGGCAGCTTCCAAAAGCATGGTTTCCAATGCTTGTCACGGCATCGCCGATGGTGAGTGTGCCGGTTAAGCTTGTGCAGTTATAGAAAGCCGAATTTCCAATGCTTGTCACAGCATTGCCGATGGTGAGCGAACCGATGAGGTTTGGACAGTCATAGAAAGCCTCTTCTCTAATGCTTGTCACGGAGTAGGCCGTGCTGCCGCAAGTTACGGCAGAAGGTATGACAAGATCAAGGGCAGCAAAGCTCTCGGTGTGTCCTATTAGCGTGACGATGGGGGGATTTTCGCTTGTAACGTTGTAAACCAGTCCATCAGATGTTGAAAAATTGAAATGGGCCACCAGGTTGCGGTCGCTGGTCAATTCGAAGGTGTAAGGGTTGTCGGTTGAGACCTGCACGCCGTTTTCCGTCCAACGGGTGAAAATGCCGCCTTGGGCTGGTATGGCGGCGACGGTGGTCGAACCGTTGTTCGTGCAGTCTGAATATTGTGTTATGCTTGCCCCGCCAAACTCCGGGTTGGCCGATGCCACCGTGAGGTTATGCTGGAAAGAACCTCCCGTTATTTTGTCGGCAAATTCGCTTTCGCTCCAGCCTGCTGCAGTTTGATAGACTTCGACCTTTTCGCAAGGCACGGTGATGGTTTGCAATCTCGTCATATAAAAAGCATCATCGCCCAAAGTAGGCGGCGTATCAGGTCTGGCAATAATATGGGTGAAGCCATTACATCTATAGAAGGCATCATTTCCAATGCTTGTCACGGAACTGCTGATGGTGAGCGAACCGTTGAAACCTGAACAGTAAAAAAAAACGCGTTCGCCAATACTTGTTACGGAATTGGGGATGGTGAGCGAACCTGTGAAGCCTGAACACCATGCAAAAGCATAATCTCCAATGCTTGTCACGGAATTGGGGATGGTGAGCGAGCCAGTGAACCCCGAACATCCATAAAAAGCACTTTTTTCAATGCTTGTCACGGAATTGGGGATGATGAGCGAGCCTGTTAAACCTGCACAACCGGCAAAAGCACTTTCTTCAATGCTTGTCACGGAATTGGGGATGGTAAGCGAGCCTGTTAAGCCCGAACAGCCAGAAAAAGCATTATATCTAATGCGTGTCAGTGAATTGGGGAGGGTAAGCGTGCCTGTGAAGCCTGAACATCCATTAAAAGCAAAATTTCCAATGTCTGCCACGGAATTGGGGATGGTAAGCGAACCAGTGAAGCCTGAACATCGCATAAAAGCCCCAGTTCCAATGTGTGTCACGGAACTCGGGATGACGAGTGAACCTGTGAAACCTGAACAGTCACAAAAGGCATCATCTGCAATGTATGTCACGGAACTGGGAATGGTAAGTGTGCCGGTGAAGTTTGAACAGCCATTAAAAGCTTTTTTTTCAATGCGTGTCATGGAATTCGGGATGGTGAGCGAGCCGGTGAAACCTGAACAGCCACAAAAAGCATAGTCTCCAATGCGTGTCACGGAATTTGGGATGGTGAGCGTGCCGTTGAAGCCTGAACAATACTGAAAAGCACTTCCTTCAATGCTTGTCACGGTATTTGGTATGACAAGAGACCCTTTCAAGCCATTACATTTGTAAAAGGAGCAGTCGCCGATTGCCGTCACGGTGTAACTTGTGCCATAGTCCTCGACGGTTTCGGGCAGTATAAGTTGGCCTATGGGTTGGGTGTAGCCGTACCATGCATACTCGTTATCTTCATTCGGTGCCACAATCTTCACCGTGTGGTTGGTAGTGCTGGTGATTCTGTAATAGAGCGTCTGACCGGAAGGGCATGGGGCTGAGAAATTGTAGTTTTGCGCCTTCAGCGCGAAGCAGCAGCATAGCAAGGCTGCGAGAATGAGGAATGTTTTCTTCATTTGGTATGTAATTTATTTTCAAAATTTGGCGACAAAGGTACGATAATTTTGCATTGGAGTCCTTTAAAAGTTTGGTGATTATATACTTTTTGGCCCATAGTGGTTTATTTTGTCGGCGTCCGGCAGGCAAGGGTTTGCGGCAGCCAATCAGTGAAATTGATGCGCTTGCGCATTAATAATTCTGTATAATCTGTTAAATCTGTAGTTGACTAAAAATCAGCGTAATCTGTGCAATCAGCGGCTTTAGAAATTAGAAATCGTGTTCCGCCAAGGCGGTAGAAAGTAAATTGGGAGTAAATTTTAGAGTAAATTATGAGTAAATTTTTTTCAAGCGCCAGCCAATCAGTGAAATTGATGCGCTTGCGCATTAATAATTCTGTATAATCTGTT
>CALGBV010000266.1 GCA_937884015.1 uncultured Bacteroidales bacterium | reverse complement strand
ATTGTACCCTCGTAAAGAGCGTTGATGATATCCTCACTCACGGGAGCCAGTTCATCGTGCAGTTCGCGCAGTTCCTTCGGAAACTCATCCATCCAGATGCCTTTTTGCCAAAGGTCAGGATAGTCGTGGTGACATAAATCGACTTGCATCGAGGCTTCCATGATGGTAGCAGGACCATCGACGGTGCCGCGGTTATAGCTGGTTGTCAGTTCCCATTCCACAGGGATGATGATGATTTGCGCTTCTTCGGCGGTGCAGGGCAGTCCGTAAATGCCGGAGTCGGCCACGGCGGCTGCATTGGGGTCAAAAGTCTTTTCCATTTCGTTATCTTTTAATTGATGGAAACTCGTCCAAAGTTGTCATATTTTATATGGTTTTGGACGAGTTTTTAATTTTTAATTAATTGTCGTATAAGTTATTAAGTGAAATTATGTGCTGAAAAATTTCAAGATAATTATTGCGCTTTGCATTGAAAGTCGTGATGAGTACGGTCTGTAATCCTTTCGATTCTTTCATTTCTTCTTCAAAACTGCTGATTCTTCTTTGTATTTTCCCGTACTCGTTTTTTGTGAGTAAATAATCTGATTTTGAATATTTTACTTCGCAGATATTGATAATGTTGTCGGCTCGGTCAATGACGATGTCAATTTGTGCACCATCTGTTTTGTTTTTGCTTCTCCACGAATAATAATCGGTGTGCATCGTGTCCAAATGCAGTGATTTTATGATTTCCTGAATGTGAAACAGACACACTCTTTCGTAGGCCAAACCGTACCAGTTGTTTTGCGTTGGCGTATTGATGCTATGACACCAAAAGTGTTGATCTACAATGCCTTTGTTGCAGAATTTCAGATAAAACAAGGTGAAGAAATCAACAAGTTGATAGATGGCGGAATTCAGTTTGGTGCCGTCCTTGTATTTGCGGACAAAATCGCAATAAACGAGGTCGTCCAACATATCGCTGAGATGGCTTCCGCTGCTGATTTTGAGTTTATTGGAAATTTCCGTTCGGGTCAAACCGTGCTTTTGCTCCGACAGAAGCTCAATGATGTCCATATACCTGTCAGGATTCCGATAAAGGGATTGGTAAAGCCGTTTGTATTCGCCTGCCAATTCGGCATTTTCCTTAAAGAAAAGATTGTCAATATTTTCCGCAATGCTTAGATTGCAATCGAGCAGGCTTAAATAATAAGGAATGCCCCCTAAAGACATATAAGCTTGCAAAATGGAAAGCCTTGTCCATTTTGATTTTTTGCTTTTTAGATATGATTCGGTTTGCGCAAGATTGAAAGGTTTCAGGTGTATGCTGTGCGTGATCCGGTTATGAAGTCCTCCGTGGTTATTGATGATGTTTCGTATCATCCATGAAGTTGCCGAACCGCAAACAATCAACAGCACGTCCTTCCGCAGACACGCCCACCCATTCCAGAAATGCTCAAACGCCGACAGAAAACCCGAACAAGGCGAATCAAACCCCGGCAATTCATCAAGGAAGACAATCTTCTTCCCAGCTCCCGGTCGGTCAATGACCGTCTTCAGCAGATTGAAAGCCGCAAACCAATCCGACGGACCATCCTTGCAGTCAACTCCACATTCGCGCAGCGAATCGCCAAAAGCCCGCAACTGCTCCTTTGTCCGCCCCCGCGCAATCCCCGTATGCTGAAACGCGAACCGATCCTGAAACGTCTGACGTATCAAGTAGGTCTTCCCAACCCGCCGACGGCCATAGACAGCCACAAACTCAGATTCATCAGACTGAGCGAATTTCAAAAGACGCTCTTTTTCTGCAACTCGACCAATCACCGAAAGGATCCTTC
>CALGBV010000265.1 GCA_937884015.1 uncultured Bacteroidales bacterium | reverse complement strand
AGGCTGCAAAGGTAATGCTTTTTTCGGGACGGAATGAGAAAACGTCAATTCTTTGAGGGATTGTTCAATTGAAAGCTAATGGGAAGCAAACTCTTTACCCTTACAGCCTCGCCATTATGAAAACCCGGCTTCCACTTCGGCATCAACTGCACAACTTCAACCGCTGCTTCATCACAACCATGGCCTATGCCGAGTAAGACTTTCACATCCGATAAACTGCCATCTGTTTCAACAATAAAGGCGACAAACACACGGCCTTCCACACCTGCGTCTTTTGCCTGTTGCGGGTAGACAACGTTATCCTGAACAAACTCTATCATTTTTTCCTCACCACCAGGAAATTCGGGCATTTGCTCAACAAACATATAGGCATCAATATCATCAGCCGGTTCAATAATAACACCAGTCATAAAACACTCGTCTTCATCAGGAATTGCCTCAAACATATTATGATGATCTGACTGCTTTTGCGACAACAACGAATTCTTTTCTTCCTCTGACGACACAGCAATTTCACAACCATCGACAGCATCAACCACATCGCCAGGAATTTCAAGATTGAACGAAGAAAAAGCAGGACGAGGAGAGACGGAATCAGCCGCCAATTCGCCAGCAAGAGGGCGCTCGGAAACAATAATATCAGACGAATCAGCAGCCAATTCCACATCATCTGCGGGCTGAGGGTTGGAAGCCTTGTTTGACGAGGCACCATTATTGCCGCACGACGACATTCCGAGCATAGAAGTCAACGCCAAGCCCGAAATCATAACGGCCTTGCCCAAGCGTTGGCGTTTTTCCAGTTCCTGTTCGAGATAGCGCACTTCGGCCTCGCATTTCGGGCAAGTGCCAGTGCAGTCGCCTTGGTAGGTACATTCGCTGATGACCAACTCAATGTCATTTTCCGCCGCAATCTGCTTGCGGATTTCCTTTAGGATCTTGCAGGTTTGTTTTCCTCTTGGCATAGATATGTTTATTAATTACGACAGTTTAAATGTAACAGGCAGCACCATGCGAACCTTAACTTTCCTACCTCTACTCATTCCTGGGTTCCAATTCGGCATAGATTTTATCACTCTCACCGCTTCCTCATCACAGCCAAATCCAATTCCACGCTCAACAGTCACATCAGCGATGGAGCCATCAACATCAACATAAAAACTAACAATAACTTTCCCTTCAATTTTTGCTTTTTTTGCTTCAAGCGGATACATCATGTTTTCCGCGATATAATTTAACATCGCCTTATCTCCACCAACAAATTCTGGCTGAATGTCCTGAACACAACCCATTAAACCAATTTCCTCTATTTCCTCCTCAATTGTATCTAACATCATTGTTGAATCAGGCTGTTGCGCCACCGCTTCAGGTAAAGCGCCCAACATGCCGACCGAAAGTCCGGCGATGGCAACGGCCTTTCCAAGCCTTTGCCGCTTTTCAAGTTCGCGTTCCAAATAGCGCACTTCGGCATCGCATTTCGGGCATGTGCCCAAGCAGTCGCCTTGATAGGTACATTCACTAATAACCAATTCAATGTCGTTTTCCGCAGCAATCTGCTTGCGGATTTCCTTCAGGATCTTGCAGGTTTGTTTTCCTCTTGGCATAGCTTTATTTATCTGTCTTTTCATCTGAAAAAGCAATTGGTAACATATAAATCATTCTTACAGCTTTTCCGCGTTGTGTGGCAGGCTCCCAATTCGGCATCGATTGCACCACGCGCACGGCTTCCTCATCGCAGCCGCCACCAATACCACGTAGCACATAAACATTCGACAACTTTCCGTCTGTTTCCACGACAAACGACACAAACACTTTACCTTTAATGCCTGCCTCACGCGCTTCTTGAGGATAAACGACATTTTCTTTCAAATATTCTTTGAGTTTTTCTTCCCCATCAGGAAAAACCGGTGGTCGTTCCACACAAGTCACCAATTCCAATTCCCTTCCTTCTTTCGGCAATTCAAATAGAACAGGAAGTGCATATTGCGGATAGATGACCGCCTTACCACGGTTCATCGCCGGTTCCCATTTCGGCATGGCTTTCACTAACTCCAAAGCCACCTCATCGCAGCCAAAACCTAATCCTTTCAGCACCTTAATATTACTCAAGGAACCATCGGCCTCAACGGTAAAAGACACAAACACATTGCCTTCAACACCATACGGTCCTGCCGGCCAAGGATAATTGTTTCTCACATATTCATTGACATAGTTCAACAACTCAGTGTCGCCTCCCGGAAACTGCGGCAGCTGGTCAACCGAATATCCAAGGATTGTTTCTTCAATATATTTCGAAACAGCATTATCAAGCATTTCATCAACATTTGTAGAATTTATTTTCAATTCAAAACACGTTGTATCTTGCCTTTCCGAGCTTGAGATTTCCTTTATCTCTTTTGGTAAAAGTTCATCTTCAACTTGCACTTCAACTGCTGGCAGTCCCATCAAATGCCATTCATCAACTGGACTTGAATCCGTTTTCTTATTAATGCCACAAGAGTCCAAAGCGCCCAACATGCCAACCGAAAGTCCGGCGATGGCAACGGCCTTTCCAAGCCTTTGCCGTTTTTCTAGTTCGCGCTCCAAATAGCGCACTTCGGCTTCGCATTTCGGGCAAGTGCCCAAGCAATCGCCTTGATAGGTACATTCACTGATGACTAATTCTATGTCGTTTTCCGCTGCAATCTGCTTGCGGATTTCCTTCAGGATCTTGCAAGTTCTTTTTCCTTTTGTCATAATGCTTACCTTATTATATAGTTAAACTCGTCAATTTCAGTCACGCCCATTG
>CALGBV010000264.1 GCA_937884015.1 uncultured Bacteroidales bacterium | reverse complement strand
ACGACGGCGTGGGCGGTCCTCAAAACGACGTTCGCCACGTGGTTTGTCGTCATCGAAACGGCGGCTTCTTGGGCGGTCGTCGAATTTACGTTCACCTCTCGGTTTATCATCGTCGAAGCGGCGGCGAGGACGGTCTTCAAATCTGCGTTCGCCTCTTGGCTTGTCTTCATCATCGAAACGGCGACGTGGGCGATCCTCAAAACGGCGTTCGCCACGTGGTTTGTCATCATCGAAACGGCGTGATCTTGGACGGTCGTCGAAGCGGCGTTCACCTCTCGGTTTGTCATCGTCAAATTTGCGGCCTCTTGGTTTGTCTTCAAATCTGCGGACGCCTCTTGGCTTGTCTTCGTCATCGAAACGGCGGCGTGGACGGTCGCCGAATTTGCGTTCACCGCGTTCTTCATCGTCGAAGCGGCGGCGAGGACGGTCACCGAACTTGCGGTCACCTTGGTTGTCATCAAAACGGCGTTCACCTCTCGGCTTGTCACCGAATTTTCTTTCTCTTCTTTCTTCTCTTCCTTCTTCGTCACCATCGCGGTGAGAAAATCTGAAGGACTTGCCCTGTAGGAACTCATCGTGATGTTCTACAGTCTTCCTGGTGCGTGGACGCTTACCAGTGCTTTCTCTTTCTGTCATTAAAGTATAGTATTATGTGAAAATTTTCGGGCGGCAAAAGTAGTAAAAAGTTGGGACTTGGAGTGTGAAAAACTGAGAATTAATAAAAAAACAGGAGAAAGCCCCAAGACCTTCTCCTGTCAGGAATCAATTGATAATGATTATCAATGTGTAATCACCAAGCGTTGTGTGCTGTTGCCTTCAGCATGGTTGATGTTGAGGAAATAGACGCCGTTGCTGTAGTTGGCGAGATTCAGCTGGACTGACTTGCCGCTGACATTAAAGCTTTCAACCAATGCGCCAAGCACATTGTAGATGTCGATTTGCTGCAGTTCGTTGGTTGCATCAATGCGAATCATGTTGTTGGCAGGATTTGGATAGACATGGCAGCTGTTTCCTGTATTTTCGGCCACAGCCCAAGTGTTTGTCTTAGCTGCAACGACCTTAACGGAGGTTATGTCGTCGCTATAGACGGCCTGAACTTCGGTGACATAGAATGTGCCGAATTCACCAGCAAAGGTGTATTCCATATCGGTAGTGTTTTCAGCGACCAATTCGCTGTTGACGAAAACATTGTAACCAGTAGGATTGCCTTGTTCAGGAGCTTCCCATGTAAGAACCATGATGTTTTCTTCGCCGGTTTCGTCTTCGGTCAGAGTAACATTTTGTGGAGCGTATGGGTGGTCTGTGTTTTCATACATGAAGTGGCTGTTGAACACGCTCTTGGCATTGTAGTCTTCAACCCAAACTGAAACTTCAAGGTCGCTCATTTCTTCAACGTGTGTTGATGACATGTCCTGAGTGAATTCAAGATGCTGGTATTTGCCGGCTTCGATTGAAATGGTTGAACCGTTACCATTAGGCAACATCTTCATCATGATGTGGTGGAAGCTTGTTTCGCCGTTGCCACCGACATTGTTGTGAGTTTCCTTTTCGTTGACGGTGACGTATGCTCTGACGTTGTTCATGTCAATGTACGACATGATGTCGGCTGAAACATGGATGGTGTTGCCTTCAACGGTGAAAGCGCCGCGGATTTCAGCGAAAGCAGGTGTGTTGTAGTGGGCATCAAGAGTAGCTTGGGTGGCGGCACCATAACCTTGGTCTTCACCGTCCATGAACACTTGAGGGACAGCACTCACACCATAGTGATTTCTTCTGACGCCGCCTTCTTCAGTGTAGTAAGGGTCGCCGCTACCAGGCCAGTTCATCTGATACTTGGTGTAAGTGAATTTGCCAGGATTGTTGTTGCAGAGGTTGAGCATAGCTGTATTGACGCTGACGCATGGTCCGCAGGTCGATGATGAGAAGTGCTCAATCATAGGAATCTTCTGGGCTGAACCCAAAGCCACGCTAACAGTCTTTGCCAGCGTGTTGTTGTCTTCGATGTCATCAGGAGTGCCGTTGACATTCAGAATGTTGACGGTAAGGCTGTATGTGCCAGGAATCAAAGCGGCCAAGGTTGTGAAATCCAAGGCTGCTGTGCCCAACGAAGGAATGTTGACGGAGAAAGTCTCGGTAACAGGTTCGTTTTCATCAATCTGATAGCTGGCTTCAATAGATGTTACAGGGGTAACGCCATAGTTGAAAACCTGCATGCTGATAGGCAGATTGCCAGCGCCAACGAAATCAGGCACATTGATAGCTGTTGCGCCAAGGTCAAGGTTTTCGAGGGTGTAGATTTCAATGTCATCGAAATACCAGTTGTTGATGTTGTAGCTGTTGCCATTGAAAAAGATGCAGAATCGCACGTCGGCTTTGCCCATGTCAGGAGTGCTGAGTTCCTGAGAGAAAGAATACTGCGTGCTGTTTGAGAATCCTTGGCTCCAGGCTTCATTCCAAGTGGTGCCGCCATCTGACGATGTTGCAACGCCAATGGTATTGGAGCCTGAGTAATTATCAAGGCAGTGCTTGAAGGAAACAACCACGCTTGAAATGCCAGTGAGGTCGATGGCGGGAGAGACGAAACGTGAAGTTCCATTGAACTGGGGATCCCAATAGAGATTCAGCTCGTTGGCGCTGCCACCTGCATTGTTGGAGGTGGAAATCAACCAGTTGCTGGCACCTAAGCCTGCAATTGACCAACCGGCAGGAATTGAGCTGCCATCAAAAGATTCATGCAACAAGGAGTTGCGAGTTTGTGCCATTGTGGCTGTTGCAAACAGCATGGCAAAGACGAAAAGTAATGATTTTCTCATAGTGATGAAATTTAAGTTGTTTGATAAGTTTTATGGGTGCAAATGTAAGACTTATTTCAAAAGAAGACCTATCTTTGCAGAAAAATTGGAGAAAAAATGAAAATTGCTTTACCAACGAAAAATGATGGCACGATTGACAGCCATTTCGGTCATTGTCAGTTTTATACGATTTGCACGATTGGTGCTGATGGCCAACCCGAAAAATTTGAAACCATGGATTCGCCCGTCGGTTGTGGCTGCAAGAGCAATATTGCGCCTACCTTACATAATTTAGGTGTTGAGGTCATGCTGGCAGGCAATATGGGCGAAGGTGCCGTGAACGTGTTGAGCCGCAATCAGATAAAAGTCATTCGTGGCTGCTCGGGAAAAGTGGAAGATGTTGTCAAGGCTTATCTTGATGGCACCCTCGACGACTCAGGCATCACTTGCCACGAACACGAATGTGGCGGCATCACTTTGCCGGAGAATATAGAGATCAAGCTATAAAATGATGCTTGCAATGACCCACTTCTCTGGGATGCCTTCGAAATAATAGACAGGTGCGCCCCAGCGGTCTTTGATTTTCAATACATTGCCGTCCAAATAATAAAGCGGTTCGCCCCAACGGTCTTTCGGACGTATGGGGTTGCCAGCGAAATAAATCAACGGCGAGCCCCAGCGGTCCTTTTGGCGTACGGTGTTGCCTTCGAAATAGTAAAGTTGTGCGCCCCAACGGTCTTTTTGCCTAACGGTCTGTCCGTCAAGGTAAAAGAGTTTTGCACCCCAGCGGTCCTTCTGTTGTATGGTCTGTCCGTCGACATAAAAAAGTTGCTTTCCCCAACGGTCTTTCTGACGTATGGTCTGTGCTGAAATTTCACTTGCTGCCATAATGAATAATAGAAATAGAACAAGAATACGTTTCATTGGTTTGATATTTTCTGCGAAAATAGAAAATTTTCTAATTTTGAAGCCCTATGGAGGCTGTTTTTTTAAATATTCACACGCATAATTTCCGAGTTATCAGCGAAATATCCGTTTTTAATCTTGATTTGGAATCGGCTTGCCCAAACGAAGGCTTGTTCAGCTACGGCATTCATCCTTGGGATTTGGATGACGAAAAGCTTGATACGGAAAATGCCATGCGGATTTTGGAAGAAAAACTACACCATTCAAATGCCGTTGCTTTGGGCGAAGCTGGTTTAGACAGACATCACAAAGCAAGTTTCGACAGGCAGATGGAAGTTTTTGAAAAACAAATCGATTTGTCGGAAAAGTTTTCCAAACCGCTTATCATTCACAACGTGAAATGCAACAACGAGATGATTGCCTTACGTAAAAAACACAAGCCCAAACAAGCCTGGATTTTGCACGGATTCAATGGCACCGAGCAGGATGTCAGTCAGTTAGCCGAAAATGGTTTTTGTTTTTCGATAGGGGAGGCCCTGTTGCATCCCGACAGGAAAATCTGCAAATCAATAGTGAATATTCCAATTGACAGGCTGTTTTTTGAAACCGATATGGCTGATATTGATGTGGCGGAAATCTACCAGACGGCGGCTTCACTACTGGAAATTCCGATAAATGCGTTGCGCGAAAAAATCTTTGCTAATTTTGCGCATTATTTCAATTAAATTAAGTAGATGATCAAAATTAGTCTTCATAATAGTCCGTTGCTTCGACAAGCTCAGCAAGCTGATTTGCAGCTCATTGAGTCTGTCGAAATGAGAAGATGCTTTATGCAATTTAATTTTGAATAGTTACATACGAAGATGGAAAACTGGCAAGATAGGACACAATTGCTCATTGGGGAGCAGGGCATCGAAAGGCTGAAAAACAGCCATGTTTTGGTGGTTGGATTAGGTGGCGTTGGTGCATACGCTGCTGAACAGTTGGCGCGTGCCGGCATCGGAAAAATGACCATTGTCGATGGCGATACGGTGAGTGTCACCAATCGAAACAGGCAGCTTTTGGCTCTTCAAAGCACTTTTGGCCGCCCGAAAGCCGAGGTGATGGCCGAGCGCATCCGCGATATCAATCCGGAGGTTGAGTTGGAGGTCATCAATCAATATATGAAGGACGAGGCCATCATTGAACTGGTTTCCAAACCTTACGATTTCATCGTCGATGCCATCGACACCGTGGCGCCCAAGGTCTTTCTGCTGTACTACGCCAAGCAAAACAACCAGCGCATTGTGAGTTGCATGGGTGCAGGCGGAAAATACCATCCCGAAAAGATTCAGATTGCTGACATTTCGCAATCGAACCATTGCCGCCTGGCATTTTATATCCGCAAGCGGCTGCATCGTCTTGGCATTCAGGATGGTATCACCGTGGTATTCTCTCCTGAACCTGTCGATGATTCGGCTATTCTGAAAAATGTGGAAGGCGAGCAGAACAAAGTCTCCAACGTCGGCACGATTTCGTTTATGCCTGCGGCTTTCGGCATTTTTTGCGCATCCGTCGTAATCAACGGATTGTTAGAAAAATAGCGGCTCATTTCACTTTCACCCGCATCCCATTGGAATAGGCACTGAACTCAGGCGCATAGAGGCAC
>CALGBV010000263.1 GCA_937884015.1 uncultured Bacteroidales bacterium | reverse complement strand
GATGACCTGAATCTCGCCGCGGCTGAGCGCGGGCTTCAAGATATTGGCGGCATCCATAGAACCCTCGGCAGCACCAGCCGCCACGATGGTATGGATTTCGTCGATGAAAAGGTGGGTTCCGCCATGACTGTAGTGGTATTCGACCACTTCGCTAAGCGAGTGCGTCTTGAACCAAAGGTTGTCGAGTGAAATGTACAAAGCGTTTTGAGGGTTGCTCTTGAATTCTTCCTTGATGCGTTGAAGCATCATTGTGGTCTTGCCTGTGCCGCGTGCGCCTTTGATGGCTATCAGCCAGGCCTCCCAAGAGATTTTGTCGTACATGTAGCGGTGAAAGTTTGCCGATGTTTGTGCTACAAGTCGGTTTGATGTGCGGTAAAGTCCTTCTATTGAAATAATTTCCATTGCTATTCAGTGTTTTATTTTTCTGCAAAAGTACTAAAAAAGTAAATGGAAAGACGAAAAATATTAAAAAAAAGTAATTTGAAAGACTAAAATTATTGAAAAAAGAGTAAATGGAAAGACTAAAATTGAATAAAAAAAGTAATTGGAAGGATGAAAAAACAATGTTTTGTCCTTCCAATTGCTTTGGCTTTCTTGCAGGTTTTTAGATTACGGTTATTCCTTTATCTCCACATAGAAAACCGTCGGGTCGTCATCTTCTTCGAAACTTTCGTCGGTGTAGTATTGACCTGGTTTGTCGTCGTCTTGGAAAAGAATCAAGGTCACTTTTTTGAATGGAATCGGCTTGCCGTTGTTGCTGTATTTTATGATGTCTTCTTCGGTTAAGCCTTCGATATGCATCATTTTCAGCATCATGGCGAGGTCTAAGTTTACGTTGAGCAATTCCTGCTTCCATTCAATACTGATGACGGCAGTGGTGTACAAATGAAAGTTTTTTACTTCTATCTTTTTCATTTTCAGTGATTTTTATTCTTTTAATCCGTTGATTTGTCGTTTCAAAGATGCGAAAAAAAACGGAAAGATGAATAATTTGCACGAGATTTGTGTGGAATAAGTCGTTTTTTTATAATTTTGTCCAACTTTAAAAGAAAAATAAAATGCGTAAAAGTTTAATGTTTTTGGCGGTTGCCATGATGTTTTCAGTGGCAATGAGCGCGCAAAATGCAGAAACAGTGAATGTTGCCGGTGCTCCAAACGGCAAATTCTCGGCAGTGGGAAATGATTGCACCATTCAGGGCCAAGTGTTGAATGGTCAGAAAGAAGGTACTTGGATTGAGTATTTCACGGGCGACAGCTTTTTGCCGAAGCGCGTCATTACTTATCAAAATGGAAAGAAAAACGGTATTTATATCGAAATCGACAAGACGGGTTCCATTACGAAACAGGCTGAATATAAAGATGATCAGCTGAATGGCCAGGTCAGTTCGTGGTTCCGTGGCGGTCGTCTTTCAAAGATGAACACATATAATATGGGCGTCATGGAAGGCCGACAGATTATGTGCTACGAAAAGGGTGGCGTTCAGGAAGAGAGCTATTATCTGAAAGGTCAGCGCGATGGCGTTTGCACTTGGTATGACGAAAACGGCAACAAGATGATGAGCATCGAATACAAGTCTGGCTTGTTTGAAGGCAAGCAGGAAACTTTCTATTCCAACGGACAGCTGAAGTCGTCGAAGAATTACAAGGATAACAAGCAGGATGGCGAAGCCAAGGAATATTATGACAATGGTTCCTTGAAATCGGAATCGACTTTCAAGCAAGGTCAGCAGTCAGGGAAGACCAAGACTTACGAAAAGACCAATGCCCCGGCAAAAGCTAATCCAACCGACAAGAAAAAATAAGCATTGGGTTTTGGATAATCAAAAGCGAGGAACTGAAAAAACGGTTCCTCGCTTTTTTTGTACTTGTGGAAAATGATTCGGTATTAGGTTTTGTGTTAGCAAATGGCTAAAGTCCCAAAGCCTCTTTGCCAGGATACATGAACTTGGTTTTCGCTAACTCTTTCGGATAAACAAAATAGGTGGCGATGCCTTTGGCACAAAGCAAATCAGTTCCGTCAAACAATTGTGTTTCAAATGCGTAGAGATGTTTTCCGACTTGTCCTTTCAGTTTTGCCGTGACGGTGATTTGTCCATGGCTGATGTGAATCGGCTTTAGATATTTGACATCCAATTCGGAGGTTACGCCGCTGCTGTCGAGCAAGGCCTGAACCGCCCAAAAAGCGACTTCGTCCAGCAAAGTGGCGGCAATGCCGCCATGAAGGAAATCGCCAAAACCTTGATAGTCAGTCGTGGGCATCCATCGGGCTGTGACTTTATCCTCATCTTTTTCAAAGTCGAGTTTCAAACCGATTGGGTTTCTGGCGGCGCATCCAAAGCAATTGTGCTCGGGAATGGCGTTATAGGGATTGCGTATTTTCATTCTGATTCACTATTTGCTGCAAAAATAGTCGTTTTTTCCCTAACTTTGCACCCATGATGGTAAGAATGAAAACCTTATTGATTTGGCTGACCGTTTTGTTCCCAAGTTTGCTTTGGGCGCAAGACACCATTATGCTCAATCAGGTTGAAATTCAAGGCAATGGAGTGGGTGAGAGTGTGGCAAAACCATTGGTTGCGCGGAAATTGGACACGCTTGTCCTTGAGTCGAAAAGCACTTCAAATCTCTCGCAGTTGCTGATTCAGCACAGTCCGGTTTTTATCAAATCGTATGGTCCTGGCGGCACTTCTACGGCTTCGTTCCGAGGTACGACGGCAAGCCATACTTTGGTGTTATGGAATGGTTTTCAACTGAATGCGCCCAATTTGGGACAGGTTGATTTCAGCACCATTCCGGTTTTTTTGGCCGATGATGTCAATCTGAACTGGGGCAGTGGCACATCGAATAATAGCGGTGGATTGGGCGGTTCGGTCAATATCGACAATTTCACGGGTTTTGGCGAAGGCCTGATTCTGGATTTGAAACAAACTTACGGCAGTTTCAACACCTTGGGCAGTTTTGTGACTGTCGGCAACCGTGGAAAAAAGTTCTCTTTCCGCGTGAAAGCCTATCGCAATTCCTCCGACAATGACTTTGAATATGAGAATCTGGCCACGATTCCCCATCAGATGATGAAGCAGCAAAACGCAGATTTTGTTGATTATGGCCTCATGCCGGAAATCAGTTTGCTTTTAAGGAATTGTGTGCTTTCGGCCTCGTCGTGGAACCAATGGAACAATAGGAATTTGCCGCAAATCATGCCCAATGTGGGCAATAAAAACACTGAGGAATGGACGAAAGACAATTTCTCGAGGAATTACATTTCGTTTAAGACATATTGGCAATCAGGAAGTTTGCAGTTGAAGTCGGCGGCCTTTTTTGAGAAACAAAGCTATTTCTTGGAAACGCGAAATCCAGTGACAGATGATGTGATTACCTCTATCAATTCACAAAACGATGCCCTGATTTTGCATCAGATTGCCAATGTAGAGCAGCAACTTTACAAGTCGTGGCAGCTGAACGCCAAACTGCAATGGGACAGGGAAAATGTGAAGTCGAACAATTACGAAGGGTCGAAAAAACGCGACATTGTGTCGGCATACGCTGCCGTTGATGGTTCGCCTTTTGCCTTTGCAAATCTGAAACTTACGGCACGTTACGACATTGTCGATGGCAAGTCGATGGGTGTTTTTCCGACAGCGACTTTTTCATATCAAATGCCTTTCCTGAAATCGTTGACGACCACTTTGGGCTATAGCCACAATTACCGCAATCCGAGTTTGAACGACTTGTATTGGTATCCGGGCGGCAATGAAAACCTCTTAGCGGAAAACGGTAGAACTTTGGATTTTGCCATGAAATATGCTTTGAAAAAGGAACGTTTTTCCATAGAGTTGCGTTCGGGAATTTATGCTTCGAAAGTGAAGAACTGGATTCAGTGGGTGCCGACGGAATACCGCTTTTGGGTGCCTGAAAATGTGGTTTTGGTTTTTGCGCGAGGCGTTGAAAATCATCTTAGTATAGCCTATAACTATAAGGATTGGAAATTTGCCGTTTCGGGCAATTATGTCTTTACCGCCACCACCGATGAAAGCGACTTGGCGGATGCAAACGGCAACAAGGGCAAGCAGTTGATTTACATTCCGCGCCATCATGCCAACCTTTTTGCCGATGTGCATTGGAAGCAATGGAACCTGAATTATACGCTTGAAATGACGGGCGTGCGGAACACGTCCTACGCGACAGGCTCGTATTTCAGTTACGATTTGCCGGCCTACGTCTTGCACCATATCGCTGTGGGACGGCAGATTGGAAAATTCAAACTTGAGTTGCGATGCAATAATTTCACTGACAAGGCATATCAGAATGTGCTTTGGCGCGCCATGCCTGGGCGAAGTTGGGAGATTATGGTTGGGTGGAAGTTTTGATGAAAAAAATACTCCTATGGGTTCTTTGCAGTGATAATTCATTATTTTTGCAGCAAATAAGCGTGTTGCAAATTGAACTTGAAATATAGCGTTCGCATAGAATCATGAGCAAAAACATCAACATATTAGACAATGAGTATCGTGAATGGGTGAAGACTCTGGCAGTCCGATATAGAAACAGCCAAATAAAAGCCGCAGTAAAAATCAATTCCGAGAAACTCTTTTTTAACTGGATGTTGGGTCGCGACATCGTTGAAATGCATGTTGAGGAACGTTGGGGCGAAAGCGTAATTGTGCAACTCAGTAAGGATTTGCGATTGGAACTTCCTGGTGTTGACGGATTGTCAAAATCGAACATTTACTATTGTAAAAGGTTTTATTCACTTTATAATCAATATGATGTTTTTTTCCAACAACTTGTTGGAAAAATTGAGGCAGAATCTTTTGGCGGCTTGAATTCTTTGGAAAAACTGCCGTTGCCTGATGAGCAGATAAGCCCTACAAAATTCCAACAACTTGTTGGAATATTTCAGATTCCTTGGGGGCATCATTGCGTGATTATGGATTATGTAAAAGGTGACACAGACAAGGCTTTGTTTTTTGTCAGGAAAACGATTGAAAACGGATGGAGCCGTGCTATGCTTCTCAATTGGATTGATACGGGTTTGTATGAAAGGGAAGGTAAAGCCATAACCAATTTCAAAGCCACATTGCCCGATCCTATGAGTGATTTGGCTCAAGACATTACCAAAGACCCATATAATTTTGCATTTGCTGGCATTACGGGAAAATATAACGAGACTTTGCTCAAATCGCAATTGTTGAGGAATATTACGGATTTTCTTATAGAATTGGGCACGGGCTTTGCGTATGTTGGCAAGGAATACCGTTTGCAAATAGGGGAAAAGGAAAAATTCATAGACCTTCTTTTTTATCATTTGATTTTAAGGTGCTATGTTGTCATTGAAGTGAAAATGGGTGATTTTGATTTCCAAGACGTGGGTCAGTTAGGTGGATATGTTGCATCGGTGAACCACATTGTGAAACGTGATGACGATAACCCAACAATTGGCCTGCTCATTTGCAAGGGCAAGGACAATTTGCTGGCTCAATATGCGTTGGAGTCAAGCAGTCAGCCTATAGGAATTTCCGATTTTGAATTGGAAAAACTATACCCGAGCAAAGTTGATGGAATGATACCTACAATAAAGGAAATTGAAGAAAACCTGAATAAATAAATTTGATATATTGTATTGACAAACAGTAAAATAACGAAAGAAAAGATAATTGTAAATTGACATATTATTAACCATAGCGTTTGCTATTTATTCGGTATCATTCTGAAACGTGAGAAATTTTAGAAAAATGATTTTCCTCGAATAAGTCTGTAAATGCCTGCGCGGTTAGCGTGGGCTTGACTTATCTGGAAAATCGGGCAATTCTCACGGCCTCAGAATGTGGATAAAGTTAAGTCCACGTTTTTTATGGCCGTATGCGATTGCCCGTTTTGCCGAAAATGGATAAGCGAGCGTGCAAAATTTAGCGTAGAAAAGATGGCAATAAAAACAGAAGATCAAGTTCGTGATGCGGCAAAGATAATCTTGGGCTTTGATGACGGAGAAAATGATGTTAATCAAGGAACAGGGCAAATTACAACATTCAATCAGTTGGGATTCAATGGAGTAATTGATAAACCAGATGGCTGGTATTTGCCAAAAGACAAAAGTAAGGTAGCCATTGTGTTGGAAACTAAATCTGAGAAAGAGGATTTGGAAAATTCCAAATGGGTCGCTGAACTAATGAAAAACATTGATATTGTTGCAACAAAATACAGTAAGATTGTCGGTGTCCTTTGGAATGGAAAGGATATTCGTGTGTTTAAGTGTAAGGAGGAAATTTTAGATACCGCACCGACATTGCAAAACAAGTTGTACTATATTTCGTTATTTACACAAACAAAACTTGATAAAAATCATATCTATGAGGTTACGCAGAGAATCAACAATTCTTTGCATTTCAATTTTGGAATGAAAGAATTACAGGACAGAATGATTTTTACGGCTT
>CALGBV010000262.1 GCA_937884015.1 uncultured Bacteroidales bacterium | reverse complement strand
CCCCTATCGCCCTGATTACCGCCGGCATCCTTGCCCTGGCATTCATGGGATTCACAGGAATCGTATAAGTAGAGACGCGAATCGCGTCTAAAGATCGCAAAAGGCTGCTTCCAAGAGGCAGCCTTTTTTCCGTTATGAATATAGACTTTGATTTCTGAGAAAAAAATCTCGAATTCCAAATTCAACACCTAAATGTCTTCATACAAATCTACACATATTTTTTGGAATTATATGCTTCTAGACCCTCACCGCACTTCTATTGTTATTTGTAATAACCTGACACACAGCTCATCCAATCCCTTGGATTGGGTGAGCATTGAGCGAAGTATGGACGAGTATTGGACGAAGTACGGAGCGGGTATATGGCGGGTGCAGTTTGGACCCTTCGGACACTGCATCGGTTGGCATGGGTCAAAAGGTATATAATTGCCTACATTTTTCATTCTGGGTCTAAAAGTATATTATTGCCTATTTTTTCCCCACACACAAAGCCATTGTCTTTTTTCCTATTTTTGCATACCATTTTTTTGTAACATTTTGATTTAGGTAAACTGTTTTTATCATGAAGACATTGCTAAGAGTTTTACTCGCATTTGCTTTATTAGTCAACGGCTTCAGCCAAGCCCAGACAAGAAATTTCACCTTCAGCAACACGGCCACGAGCGAAGGCTTTTCCATTGAATCGAGCACACGCTCAAACTTTCAAGTCAGGCACAGCCTAAAACAGATGAGCCTTGTCAGCGTTTCCGACAATGGCTATTCAGGAGAGCAAATCGAAGCCGGCAGCGGGATTTTTATTCCTGCCAACGCTGGCGAACCAAACCTTCCGGCCAGCAGCCGATTCATTGCCATTCCAACGGGAGCAACCGTGCGCTACAGCATCGACTACCAAAGCGTGCAGACGGTTCGCAGCGTAGATTTGATGGCGGCTTCGCCCCTTCCTTTCGACATCGACGATGTCCAGAACACTTACGAAAAAGACCCTTCCATCTACAATGTCGACGCCTTTTATCCTGCATCGCCTGTCAGCATTTCGTCAGTCATGAGTATGCGCGGTGTCGAGATGGTTGCATTGACCGTCATTCCTTACCAATACAATCCTGTCACCAAGCAGTTGCGCGTTTACGACGACCTAAAAATCAGCCTGAGCTTTGAAGGCGGAACAGGCGAATTTGGCGATGAAAAATACCGTTCACGCTACTTCGACCCCATACTTGCCGCCGAACTGATGAACTACGACCAGCTTCCGAAAATCGATTACGAAAAGCGCATCCGCGAAACAAGCGGAAACCGTCCCGACGACTTCGAATACCTTATCGTCATCCCGAACGACGAGAGTTTCCGCGCTCCCGCCCAGCAACTGGCATCCTATCGCGTCAAGCAAGGCATAAAGACGGTCGTAAAAAGCCTCAGCGAAATGGGCTGCACCACGACCAACGAAATGAAGAACTATTTCCACAACCATTATATCAGCAACGGTCTGGTCGCCGTACTACTTCTTGGTGATCACAACACCGACATGGCACAAGGCATTCCAGCCGAATACACCTACCATTCGACGGATTACGGGAATTGCATCACTGACAATGGTTATGCCGACGTGTCAAGCGACAACCTTCCTGAAATGGCGTTTTCGCGTTTGGTGGCTGCCAACGGCACCGAAGCCCAAATGATGGTGAACAAGCAATTAGAATATGAATACTCCAATCCGAACATGGATGCCAGTTCATACGATCACCCGATTACCGCATTAGGTTGGCAGACCGTGCGTTGGTTCCAGATTTGCTCGGAAGTCGTCGGAGGCTATTGGCGCTTGCAAGGCAAACATCCTGTCAGAATCAACGAAGTTTACGAAGGCACACCGGGCAACCAATGGTCGACGGCGACCAACACAAACGCCGTGGTCAACTATTTCGGTCCTAACGGGCAAGGCTACATTCCAGCTTCGCCTACCGAACTTGGCGATTGGAACGGTGGCACGGGCTATCAGGTTGTCAACGCCGTCAACAGCGGCTGCATGTTGCTCCAACACCGCGACCACGGCTATTACCAAGGTTGGGGCGAACCCGACTTCAGCAACAGCAATGTCTCTCAGATGACCAACACCGGCAAACTCACATTCGTCAATACGATTAACTGCCAGACAGGAACTTTCGACCACGGCACTGACTGCTTGGTTGAGGCATTCATGCGACGCACCTACAACGGACAAAATGCCGGTGCCGTCGGATGCATTGCGCCTACACAAACCTCTTATTCATTTGTAAACGACACCTACGTTTGGGGCATGTACGACCTTTACGACCCGCAATTCATGCCGAGTTTTGGGCCATTCGCCGACTATTCGGGTTATTGGAGGCCTGCCTTCGGAAACATCGCCGGCAAGTTTTTCCTTGCCCAAAGTTCATGGCCTTACAACGTAGGGAGCAAAGCCATCACCTACAAGATGTTTACCGCCCACTGCGATGCTTTCCTGACACTTTACACGCAGGTACCACAAAACCTCAGCGTTACGACCGACAATGAAATATATGCAGGCGAAGGTGTTTTCCACGTCACCGCTCCGGCAGGTTCCGTCATTGCCTTATCGAAGAACGGAAACACCGTTTTGGCTTGCGCCACTGCAACGGGCAGCAACCAGACCATCACTTTTGAGCCACAAGGAATAGGTACGGTCATCGATATTGTTGTGACGAAACAGGACTACAGACGTTGGGAACGCACCTTGACCATTCAACATGGCCGTCCGAACCTTACCATGCTCAGCCAAACGCTGAACGACGCCAACAACAACGGTCAGCTCGATTACAGCGAAGCTGCATCCTTCAACATAACCATCCGCAATTCGGGTTACGAAGCCTCGACTGCCACAACCGCCACACTTTCATGCACTTCACCCTACATCACCATCAGCAACAATCAAGCAACATTCTCTGCTATTCAACCCGGGCAGCAACAGACTTTTAACAACGTGTTTGGCATCTCGGCAGCCAACAACATTCCCGACCAAACCACCATTACCTTCAGCCTGCACATGGTCAGCGGAAGCAACAACTGGAACGAGACCTTCACACTAAAAGGCAATGCTCCTTCTTTAGCCATCGGAGTTTTGATGAACATTCATGGCGACGACAATGGCAACGGGCGCATTGATGCGGGCGAAACAGCCCAAATCGACATTCAAGTCACTAATTCTGGTCATGCCAAAGCCAACACTGTCAATGCAAACCTGACAACCAGTTCACCGTATATTACCATCACCAACGGAAGCACCACCGCCAGCAACTTAGCCACAAACGCAACAGCAACATTGACTTTCACGGTATCATGCAGCGCCACAACGCCGATGGGACAACGCGCCACATTCAACGCAAACGCAGCCTGCGGCACAGCCTATTCCACTTCGAGAGGATTCAGTACGCGGCTCAACCTGCCTATCGACAACCTTGAAAGCGGCGATTTAAGTCAGTTCAACTGGAACAACGACGCAGAACACCCATGGCAAATCACGACGGCAAATCCGTACGACGGCGCCTACTGCCTGCGTTCGGGCGAAATCGGCGACAACGCCACATCGGAAATCTCCATCGAAGTCGAAGTGCTGCAAAACGACTCCATTTCATTTTTCCGCAGGACTTCATCGCATAATAACGACAAACTGTATTTCTACATCGACGATATAGAAAAACTACAAGCCTCCGGAATTCAAGAATGGAGAGAAGTCAAATTCCCAATTTCAATAGGAACGCATACCCTGAGATGGGCCTACACAAAAGACGGAAGCGGGACCGCTTTCGACGACCTTGCCGCCATCGACTTTATCGTATTCCCGCCCATGAACCGCACAGCAGTCAATGCAGGCCCAGACCAAGACGTCTGCATCAACAATAATGTCCAGCTCAACGGCGCCGCCTTCGGTTACAGCAGTCTCCTTTGGACCACTTCCGGCGATGGCAGTTTCGACAACTCGACAAGCCTCACAGCCATCTACGCCCCAGGCGCACAGGACATTGAAAGCGGCACCGTCGACCTAACTCTCACCTTAACCGATGAAAACGGAGCCACAATCAGCGACGACATGACATTACGCATCCACGACAATGCCAAAATCAACATGGAAGAAACCGCAGATATTTGGTACGACGGCATTTACAATGCGCAAGCCATAGTCGAAAACGCAAGTTTCACAATATGGAGCACCTCTGGCGACGGACATTTCGATAACCCAGCGGCAGCGGAGACAAAATACACCCCAGGCGCACAAGACATTACAAACGGACTCGCCACCCTAACACTGAATGCAACATCAGCCTTTGGCTGCGAAAATGCAACGGCTGAAACACAGCTTAGCATTCATTCGCTTCAAACGACTGAATTCAACATCACGGCTTGCCAAAGCTACATTTGGAATGACTTGGAATACAGCGAATCGGGCGATTACGAACAGACATTCGAATCAGTTTACGGTTGCGATTCCCTCGTCATCATGCACTTGACAATTGCCGACAAATACCTCGTTGACTTCGACATGACAGCTTGTGAAAGTTATACCTGGAACAATCAGACATTTTATGTTTCAGGCAATTACGAACAATCATTCGAATCAGTCACAGGCTGCGACTCGATTGTCACACTACACCTCACCATTAACAATTCCGTTTTTGTCGAGTTTATCGAATCAGCTTGCGACAGCTTTGAATGGTTAGGCGACACCTACACCGAAAGTGGCGATTACACAAAAGTTTTCAGCACCGTCCAAGGGTGCGACTCAACCATAGTGCTGCATCTTACCATTGATCAGGTTCAGCAAATGCCAGCCATTGCCGGCAGCATCGAGGTGGATTCGTACCTCACGCCAACCATCACTTATTCCATCCCAAGTTACAGCACCCCGACAAGCTACACTTGGACACTCGACCCTGCCGAAGCCGGCACCATTGAAGGTGAAAGCAACGAAATCAGCATCACTTGGAACGACCGCTACAGCGGCACCGCCAAACTGAACCTCGCCATAGCAAACTTTTGCGGCGAAAACGAAAAGCAACTCGACATAAACGTGAAGAACACCTTCTCTGTCGGTGAAAACGGCATTGCCGCCAACATTTATCCAAATCCAACCGACGACAACATCAACATTATGGCACAAGGCATGAAACGCATCAGCATCATCAACGCTTTGGGTCAAATGATATACAGCGAGGAAACCTGCAGCGACAACACGACCATCAACATGTCGCAATTCGGCGTCGGCCTCTTCCTGATTCACATCAGCACGAGCTACGGCGAAGGTGTGAAACGCATCAACGTCATCCGATAAAAGTCGGAAAATCAAAACGGGAAGGTTGCTTCTTCGAGGCAGCCTTTTTCCGTTTATGCAAAGAATTTCACCACAAAAACACCCTTTTTCTTTTTTTTGAAAAAAATAATCGTATTTTTGCCATTTGTTAAAGTGCGTCTAAACGCAAAACATTATTTTTTTTGAATTGAATTAATTCCAAGCGAAATGAACAAGACGAAACTAATCACAGCCAGCATCGTATTGCTTCTTCTCCCTTTTATGTCATTAGCCCAACAAGCAAGGCAAATCAAGGTATCAGAAATCAATGTGTCAAACATCAACACCATTGAAGAACGAACTTTCCTCATCCACACCATACTCGAAGAAGGCTATTTCTGCTATGTCAATCCTGACCATGAAGATGCCATTGACATCTATATAGACAAAAACGCTCCTGACGAACTGTCGGATTTCGATTTCTTCTACGACAATCTTTTATACGAAAAACTGAACGAATTCAGTTATTTAGACAAAAATCTTCGTGGAGAACTATATGTCCAGTGGCGTCAGGAAATCGATGACGATGTGAATAGAGCCATCTATGCCAGTTTCATGAGAAACGCGGGGCGTTCCGACAATGCCACCTGCGAGACAGCTGCTCCATTTTGCACCGACCAAGGCGCCTACCTGTTCCCTGCAGGTGTTAATTCTGGTTCGCCATGCGGCAGCAGCACCTCTGCTTCATGCGGCGAACCATATAGTTGTTCGGGCACACCTGGTCAATCAAGCAATTGCCTTATGACAGCTCCTAACCCCGCTTTCTATTACATGAAAATCGACGAACCCGGGGATTTGATCATTTATATGGAGAGCAATCCACGCGAAGATATCGACTTCGACTGTTGGGGGCCATTTGATGATATGGAAACAGCATGCGACCAATTGGCTTGCAGCAACATTGTGGATTGTGGTTATAGTACATCTCCCACCGAAAACTGCCATATCAACGGAGCCCAAACCGAAGAGTTTTATATTCTTCTTATTAAGAGCAGGCATATAAAGCATTTCCATAAAAGTAATAGCTAACTGAATGAATACTCTGCGAATAGTCTCATGCGCCTTTTGTTCATCGTAACCAAGTCTTTCTTTTAT
>CALGBV010000261.1 GCA_937884015.1 uncultured Bacteroidales bacterium | reverse complement strand
TCCAATCTTGGGTTGCTTCGTCCCAACTCATTTGCAGGTCTTCGCTGCAATCACCGTCTTCGTTGTAGGTGCTGATGTCACGGGCTGTGGGCTGCCATTCCTCGGTCTCCGAGTAATAACCGTAAACGTCGATGGTAACGACATTGCCTTCGTAACTGTATTCTTCGCGGCTTCCAGGAAGGAGCTGTGGCACTTCGCCCCAAAAGTCGAACCACCAAGTTTGTGTGGTTTTCAGACGGCCTTGCTCGTCGTAGGTGTATTCGTAACGGTCTGTGATGCCCCATTCGCCGAAATTGAAAGCGTTGTATTCGAAAAGGATCAGATTGCCGTTTTCATCGTAGGTGTAGATTTCGGTGGCAGTGTGTTCCCATTCGGTGGCGTTGACATCTTTTGAATGGTGTTCAATCGTTGCGACGAGGTCGTCCTCGTATGCGCTGACGAGACGGTCGTGGCCCCATTCTGCATAGGTTGTCTTCACCAGGTTGTTGCCTTTCCAGTCGTATTTGTACGACTCGGAATAGTTGTTCCATTCGTTTGTGCAGACGAGTGAATCGAGCGAAGCTGTGAAATCATTTTCCGAGCGGCTCTGCTGGTTGATTTTCTGTGCTTTTTCGAGTGCTTTTTCTGCTGTGAGGCTGCACTTTTGCGGGACTTGCGCCATCAGGGCGGAACCCATGCCGAGCAATGCGGCGATAAGTATAACTTTCTTCATAGTGTTGTCGATTTTGAATTGTTTTGTTTGAATTGCCTACGGCAAGAAATCATTTGAAAATCAAAAATCTATCAAGAATCAAAGAGGTTCGGTCTGATAAAAAATCAATTGGCGAGCAAACAGAGATTTTTGAATGATTTTGAATAAGGATTTTTGAAAGATTTCTCGGCGTAGCCGAAATGGTTATGATGTTGAAAAAAGAGTAGTGCCAATTGGCACTACTCTAACTTATTGAATTTCTGATTATTTCTTAGGAGCATTCTTGAGGATGTCGCACATGAAATCCCAGAACATCTGGACGGTCTTGATTTCGCAACGCTCGTCAGGTGAGTGAACGCCACGGAGTGTAGGGCCGAATGAAATCATGTCCATGCCCGGAATCTTGTCGCCGATGAGGCCACATTCCAAACCAGCGTGAATGGCCTTCACTTTCGGATCCTTGTTGAAACGTTCCTTGTAGCATTTCACGGCGATGTCGCAAATCACTGAATTTGGATTTGGCGTCCAGCCCGGATAGCCGTCGGTGTGCTCGACATCAGCATCGGCAAGGTTGAAGACGGAAGCCACCATGTTGGCGACATCTTCCTTCGACGATTCGATGGAACTGCGTTGTGAAGTCTGGATGAAGAAGAAGCCTTCTTTGCGCTTCACGGAAGCGAGGTTGGTCGATGTCTCAACGAAGTTCGGGATGGTTTGCGACATGGCGATGACGCCGTGAGGACAAGCATACAATGCGTTGAGCAATTCGTATTGCGACATTTCGTCGATGACAACATCAGGCTGGATTTCAGCGACTTCTGCCGTAACCTTCAGGTTAGGTTCGGTCACTTGATATTCCTGACGGAAATCGGCTTCGGCCTTCTTGACGTAGGCCAAGAAACCTTCGATGCAGTCGTTAGGGATGTAAGCAACGGCAGTGGCTTCGCGTGCGATGGCGTTGCGGAGGTTGCCGCCTTGGAAATCGTAAAGGGCAAGGTCGTACCAAGTTGTGGCTTGGAAGAGGATGCGGTTCAAGAGCTTGTTGGCGTTGGCGAGGTTCTTGTTGATGTCGTCGCCTGAGTGACCGCCCTTTAAGCCGCTGACCGTAACGCGGTAAGCAGTGGCGTTTTCCGGCTTCGGTTCCAATTCGTACCACATCTTGATGATGGTGTCCATGCCGCCGGCGCAGCCAATGAAGATTTCGCCTTCGTCTTCTGAGTCGAGGTTGAGGAGGATGCGGCCTTTAAAGTCTTTAGGGTCAAGTTTTTCGGCACCTGTCAGACCAGTTTCTTCGTCGATGGTGAAGATGCACTCCAGTGGACCGTGTTCGACTGTCGGGTCTGCGATGACGGCCAATGCGCCGGCAACGCCCATGCCATCGTCAGCACCAAGGGTAGTGCCGTTGGCGTGAACCCATTCGCCTTTGATGACGGCCTCGATCGGGTCATTTTCAAAATCATGGACTTTATCGTTGTTCTTTTCGCAAACCATGTCCATGTGTGCTTGCAGGATGATGGTCTGACGGTCTTCCATGCCAGGTGTAGCGGGCACATTCATGATGATGTTGCCGCATTCTTCCTTGATGTAATCTACTTTGTGGTCTTTAGCCCATTTTTCCAAGTAAGCCACCATTTTGGCTTCTCTTTTCGATGGACGCGGCACGCCTAAAATGCCGTGGAATTCTTCCCAAATACCTTTTGGGGCGAGGTTTAAGATACATTCGTTCATGGTATGTTGTGATTTAAGATTTAATGATTTAAAATTTAAAGATTTTATGGTTTTCGGTTTTCAGTATACGGTTTTCAGTTGACCGATAACTGATAACTGAAAACTGATAACCGAAAACCAGTTAATTCATTTTCAACAGTTTAATTGTTTCAACCGGGTTTTCCGACTTGAAAACGGCATTGCCGGCAACAAGCACATCAGCGCCAGCCTCAAACAGCGCGGAAGCGTTTTTCGTGTTGACACCGCCATCTACTTCGATGAGTGTCGTTGCACCTTGCTCAATAATCATCTTGCGCAGTTTCTTGATTTTTTCGTAGGTGCGCTCGATGAATTGCTGTCCGCCAAAACCAGGGTTGACCGACATGAGCAGCACCACATCCAAATCGGCAAGGATGTCTTCCAAAACGGAAACGGGTGTGTGGGGGTTAAGCACAACGCCAGCCTTAACGCCCAGACTTTTAATCTGTTGCACAGCGCGGTGAATGTGCGTGCAAGCCTCATAATGGAAAGTGATGATGTCGGCACCGGCTTCGAGGTACATCCGATGAATGCTGCTGACGACATCCGGACATGTCAGCGACAGCACATCGTTGTTGCCTTTCAACTGTATGGGGTGGTTCTTGAACATGCTGCCACGGAAGTCGTCTTCTGTCAGGTGGCGTTCAAGAATCATTGTACCCATTGCTCCGTCAAGCAGTAGGCGACGCCCTTGTCCTAATGCTTCACGGATGGATGCCGTTTGGCTGTCGGGGCGTTGGTTGGTCTGGGCAGAT
>CALGBV010000260.1 GCA_937884015.1 uncultured Bacteroidales bacterium | reverse complement strand
ACGACCACCGTGGTAGGCGGATTGGTCTCCCCTATCAGCAACTGGTATTCGTTGGTGTATTCACCCAAAGCCCAGCCAATGTTGACACGGCCTTCGCCATTATAGAAAACCGTATTGGCCGATGGAACAGGTCCGAATGCCACTTCCGGAACAGGAAGCGTTTCGGCTTCCACCTCAATCGAGAACTCGTCACTTGTTGACGACGCCACCAAATAATAAGTACCGCTTTCGACAAAAACATCACGAATCTGGTAGCGTGCCTTTGATGCTTCCTCGAAAAACACGATTTCATCGATGAACAGGCCATCGTCGTATGAATTGACCGAACCATCCTTACGGTAAAGCCATGTGAAAGTATGGGAACCGCCAGTGATGTTGTAGGAATATTGCTGCCAGCTTCCCTGTCCGCCAATCTTGAACTTTTCCACTCCGTCGATAGAGAAAGTACCCCAGTCGAAACTGACGCTTTCCGAAGAGACACGAGCCCAGAAACTCATCACCGTATTGCTTGGAATGTCAAGGGTAATGGACATCGTACTGGTAGTGGAATGTATGTTGCGGTTGCCTGGAGCCAAGCAATACTGACCTTCATGAGGGTTAATTTCGGAAAGGACCCAAGGATAAGTGTTGTCATAAGTCCAGTCAAACTCATCCAGGCCATATTCGAAATTGCAGGTCCAATGGCCAAGCTGACCAAAACCGCTGTAATTGTTGTCAACCATAGGACCGCCTTCCCCTTCGAAATCTTCGCGATAAAGGGCCATCTTAGGGTTTGAACCCGAAGTAACCGAAGCGGAGAACAGCACATCGTCGTCGAAATGCAGTTTGTAAACGGCATCGTTGCCATCCGGTTCGTCACCTGGCAGACTGTAATCGTTGTGCATGTTGCTCACATTGGCGCGATAAGGACATTCCGGAACGACAGTAGCCAGTTCCCAAACATCAGGTGCTACAGGAGTATAAGCCGTAGCGCTGAGAGGCACCGTAAGACTCTTTTCATCGTAGTTGATGACAAGACTGCCCGTCTGAGCGCCACTACCCGTTCCTGTTCCGATGCCAAAGTTGATGCTTTGGCCCAAGTCCATCTCGAAAGGAGTTGACGGCAAGTCTTCCACCGTGAAGAAGTGATTGTCAACGCTTACCGAGGTCACTGTAGTGCCAAGGCCGATGTTGCGCAAGCGAACCGTCTCAGGCGCCATCCAATAGCCACTCGGGCGGGTTCCCATTTCAACGGATTGCGGAATTGTGACGATATTAGATGCGTTTGTTGTCAATGTGGCAAAACCCGCATATTGTTTCGGAAAATACCCGACTAAAGTCAATGCATTGGATTCCAGGTCGTAGATATACAACGGGGCCGTGCTGTTATTTGCATTGTAAGCAGCCCAATAAATGGTGTTGGTCTCACGGTCAACGGCCATATCCTGGCCGTAATTGATATCGAAACCGACCGAAAGCAAAGATACAGTTGTGCCGTTCGTAGGATTGAGTTCCATAAGTCTGTCGGCATCCTTATCAACCAAAATGAAGCGACCATCATTTGTAATGGTGAAAGCAATCAGATAAGATGCTGAAAAAGAGCACACTTGGACGGTTGAGCCCGTAGCTGGATTTACCTCATAAAGCACATTGCTACCGCTAACGATCTTCATGCCATACATTTTCCCGTCCATAGGGTTGTATTCGATACAGTTGAAAGCAACATTCGAGGCAATTTGTTCCATCAAACCCGTTTCCGGGTCAATAGTGCCAAATGTATTTGAAGTGTTGGCATAATAATACATGCCATCCATGTAGCAAGCACTATTGATGAAGGTATTCGTCGATGTGCCATAGGCGACCACGCCGGCAGGATTATTCAGGTTGAAGCGGGAAACCACGTATGGCTCGCTGCCTCCGCTCACCACCACAGCCTCCGATGTCAGTCCTCTGCGTGGTTCAGGTCCCTTCGGCATGTCGGTATGCGGTGCCGCACCCGTGTTTGCCGATTTGTCAATGAACTGTCCATAACTGGAATTGACACCAATCATCAAAACGATAACAACAGCTAAATATCTCAATATCATATTCATAATGCAATACTTTTCCCTTATGCGACTTCGAAAAACCGCACACTATTAATCGTGTTGCAAAAATATTGACATCTTTTTAACTGATTGTAGGTATTTTCACCTATGTAAAGCGGATTTTTATCAACAACATCTGTTGATAATTGCATTGTGTGACTCGGAAACAAGATTCGTGATTGGCTTATGAAAAATTCAAATCTTCAAGCCGTGATGATGCCGTGCGTAAAGGCATAGTTGACCAACTCGCCGATGCTTTCAAAGCCCATCTTGCCATAAATATGATTCTTATGGCCTTCAACCGTCCGGACGCTAAGCTGAAGTTTTTCAGCAATTTCCTTAGCACTGAAACCTTGGGCGCAAAAACGAAGTATCTCGATTTCTCGGGCTGTCAATATCTCGTTCAGGTTCTCGCCTTCTGCCGTCGCCACTTCCTCCATCATGGCATTGATACCCTTGCCATAGTATCCGAAACCCGAAACAACCGCATGTATGGCCTCAAGCAATTCGTCGGACTGCACTTCCTTACTCACAAAGCCATTGATTCCCATCTCAATCAAGGCGGTGATATGATGCGGATTCAAATCGACCGACAAAACCAGGATTTTCGTCGCCGGACAATTGATGCCGACGTAACGCACCACTTCCTTTCCATTGCCGTCGGGCAGTTGCAAATCAAGAAGAATAAGGTCGATGTCTTTCCGCGACTCCAAAGTCTCAATAGCTTCCTTCAAAGTGCCCGCTTCTGCCACCACCTCAAGATGTTCATCATCCTGTTTCAGCGTCATCGCTATCCCCCTCCGATACAGAGGATGATCATCAACCAATAACAACCTGACCTTATCGAACTTGTTTTCTTCCATTTTATATTTTTTTGATTATCAATAAAATTATCCAATTATTCACCCGTCGTTTCGACACCGTCACACCCTTGAAGAAGGGTGTCAACGAGCTAATCACCCTTCACCATTCCCCGTCACAGCAAGTGTATCTTAAATCCGATTTCAGTTCCATTCCCCTCCTTGCTTTCCACTTTCATCGAAGAGCCTATCTCTTCAAGAAGACAGTTGCAGACAAACAAGCCGAAGCCCATGCCCTTCTCGCCTGCCGTACCCGACGACGCTTCTTTCTTAGGCTCAAATATTTCCTTTATGCGTTGCTCGGAAATTCCAATTCCCTTATCACTAACTGTCAGGAAGCCATCCACAATCGCGACATGGATTTCGCCTTCCCGGAAGGAGAACTTCACCGCATTCGACAACAAGTTCTGGATCACGGTTTTCACAATATTCAGGTCATCGAACGCAATTGCATCCGGCGCAATATCGTTAAACACTTTCAACGACTTTGCCGAAATAAATGAACTTTGGGCATTGATGCATTGCGTCACAATACGATAAGGGCTGAAACGCACGGGATTGTTTTTGAGTTTGCCATTGCGAAGCGATACCCACTGCACAAGATTCGTAATCTGGTCGTTGAGCGAATGGGCCGATTCCTTAACCAGTTCGCAGTTTTCCTTGACATCGGCCGCCGGCATCTTGTCGAAATTGCGGCAGATGTTGTCGAGCATCTGTTTCTGCGCCAGCACCGGCGTACGCAAATCATGCGCAACGATAGAGATGAGTCTGTCTTTGTTTTGGCCGCTTTGCGCCAGTTCCTCATTACGGCGTTTCCTGATATTGGCAAGCCTGAATTCCACAATGGCAAAGGCTATCGACACCAAAAGGATGACCGAAAGCAGAATGATGACCACCACTTTCCTATGGTTTTTCTCTTTCTCCAACACAATCTCATTATCGCGTTCCAAAGCATCATACTGCATCTCCATTTCGGAGAGTTTCAGTTCCATCTCATGCGAAGCGATGCTGTCCTTATCCGACTGATACTGTTTCATACACCGATAGGCACCCTCATAATCGCCCATCTTAACCGCAAGATTGCCTTCGCGTTCAAGCAAATTAGGCAGTGCCGATCTAATGCCATTATCACGGAAAATCCTTTCCGCCTCCTTATAATGCCGCATCGCACTGTCACGCTGATTCATCTTTTCCTCCACATCGCCAAGGCCGACCAAGGCGACAGCCATGTAATACAAATCGCCCGACTGCTCAAAATCCTCGTAAGCCGCTTTCAAAATCGGGTATGCCTCGTCACAGTGATTCTGCAAAAAAAGCACCTTGGCTTTCTGCACTTTCCGGATGTCAGCCTTACGCACAAGGCCCAAATCCGTTTCCAAAGCGACAGCTTCGTCAAGGCAAACCAATGCCGAATCGTATTGCTGGAGACACGTCAACACATCAGCCTCAACGCCAAGACGGACCGCAAGACGGTCACGGCGGTTTAGCTTGCGCTCAATTTCAACTGCGTTTTTCGAACAGGTCAAAGCCATATCGTAACATTCCAGGCGCGTATTCAGCACTGCAAGGGAATTCAAGGTAATGCTAAGATATTCGTCGCGATGGAGCTTTTCGTGCACCCTCATTTCTTTTTCGCAGCATGAAAGCGCATTCTCATAATCGCCAAGCATCTGATAATCCATTCCCATCAGCGAATGGAACTCAAACTGCCATAGTAAAGAATCCTCAGGAATCAAGGGCAAAGTGGACTGTGCCAAATCAAGCGATTGGAGACATTTCCCGTTGACATACCATTCCGTTGCGACACAGAAATTCAGCACCATATCCATGTAATCCCTATCCGTTTCCTGAGTGAAAACGACAGGCGCATCCATATAGTTTTTCTGTTGGAAAATGCCAAGAAGTTCCGTAGCCAAACCGAATTTTTCCTGACGCTGCGCCTCGCGGTAATTCCAATACAGCGAATCGATGTCCTGAGCTTTGACGGCAGAAAATGGCAGAACAAGCAACAGAACGGCCACAACTCTTTTTAAATGTCTTTTTACAACCGGATTCATTTTTCAATCAATATTTTACAAGTCCAATCCTTATTTCCAGCAATCACACGAACAACATAAAGCCCTGATTGTTCAAAACCGATTTCAACCGAATCGGAATCACAATTCTTTTCAAGCACTTTCCTTCCCACAACATCAAACGCCTCAACTTTTTTCATGCCTATGCAATGCAAACAGACCTTACCCCTTGCAGGATTCGGATAAACGCTGACCATTTCTGCATTTTCTTCTACATCATCATAATAGACGAAATGAGCCGTGTAAGTCTTATCGCTCGTCACATTGAAACTGATTTCCGGCTCCAAACTTACAATCTCACCCGACAAAGACCAATATGTAAATGAATAGTCTTCAGCTGGTTCAGCCGTCAAAGTACAGACATCGCCATAATAGAACCAGCCGCCGCCATCCACCGTTCCACCCGTTTCGGGGTCGGCTACAGCAACGATTTCGTAAGGCACCAGGAAGAAATGAGCCGTCAAGTCATGGTCTTCATTGACAGTGAAACTATATGAAGGTGAATTACTTACCACAACTCCGTTTTCAGTCCACTTATCAAAACCATAGCCCGGTGCCGGATGCGCCACAAGCAGGCACTGCGTGCCTGCTACATAATTGCCCGCTCCCGTAATGCTTCCGCCATTGATTGGTTCGGGCGTTGCCGTCACCACATAACAATCTTGGGCAAAAGTCGCCACGAAATGATGGTTGCCATCGACGGCAAAAGTAAAATTCTGATTTGTGCCCACCACTTCCCCGTTTTCCTTCCAATTGATGAAATAATAGGTAGGATTGGTCAAAGCCCGAACCGTAACCGTATCGCCAAAATAGAATGTGCCGCCTCCTTCGACCATGCCGCCCGTTTCAGGCTCAGCCGACAACGTGATTTCGTAAGGAACATGGGAAAAACAAGCTTTCAAATCATGATTTTCGTTGACAACAAAACTAAAAAAAGACGTTGTACTGACCGTTTCGCCATTTTCCATCCACCTCTCAAAGACATAGCCTGGCTTGGGGAAGGCTTCAAGCTGACATAACGAACCGACGATATAATTGCCCGCACCCGTAATGTCACCGCCATCCATCGGTTCGGGCGTCACCGTCACCACATAACATTCCTGCTCGAAAACTGCCACCAAATGACGGTCACCGCCCACAGTGAAAGTGTAATCCTGAGTGGTGCTCACCACTTCATCGTTTTCCTTCCAAGCCGTAAACGAATAGGTAGGATTAGCCGTTGCGTGAACTGTAACCGTTTCGCCATACGAATAGGTTCCGTCACCTTCAACCGACCCTCCTTCAACTGGAGAGACCTCAAGACTGATTTCAAATTCATCAAGTTGGAAGACAGCTGTCAGTTCCCGGTCACCTTCAACCGTAAAACTGTAAACGCTATCTGCAAAGACGGTCACATCATTCTCTTTCCATGAATCGAAGACATAACCATGATTACTGTTTGCCGTCAAAGTGCATGTCTCGCCCTGCATATAAATGCCTGCGCCAGCCACAGTTCCTCCTTCGGCGGGCTGGGCTTCAGCCCCAATGACACAGGTACTGCCCGTGAACGAAAAGACGTATGGTTCGGAGAGACTTCCAATGATATTATTTGCCACAAACTGTATCGTTGCCGGCGGCGTAAGGTCGAGCTCCCTTTGCGAGGCATGATCGTATAGACGGAAGTCAAACGTATGTCCGTATTGTCCGTAAAGCGTCAGAAAGACCATGTAACGGTCGAGACCAACATAATAGGCCAGCATCTCACTGCCACGGCATTCATTGCCACAGAAAGCTCCAATTTCGAGTTGCGTCGATGTTTGCTCAATGCCATTGATTTCAATCACGCCAATCACGTTCATGTTGTCGGCAAACTGATATGGATCAGGCTCCCAATGATTTGCCAAGGCAATCCGACTAACGAGAGCCAACATTAAAACCAATATTATTTTTCGCATCATTCCAAATTTTGAGTGCAAAAATAATAAAAATGATTCAAGATTGCCTGAGGGCAACATAAAAGAATAGGACACGACCAAAATGCCGTGCCCTACTCACCTGCTATGAAAAAACAATACAAATTATGCTATGATTCTTGTGCCACATGTCGGATCACCCAAGCGCGTTGCCTCGGTGATGATGGCTTCGTGGCCCGTAGCCTCAACAAAGAGGATGGCTGCACGCACTTTCGGTGCCATGCTACCTTCGGTGAAATGACCTTCGGCCAGATATTGCTTGGCCTGCGCCACGGTGATGGTGTCCAAAGCCTGCTCGTTTTCCTTGCGGAAATTGATGTAGACCTTCGGCACATCGGTCAAGATATAAAATTCATCAGCATGGATGTTGATGGCAGTCATTGCCGACGCCAAATCCTTGTCAATGACAGCTTCTACACCACAGAGGCAACCATTCTTTTCAACAACCGGAATGCCGCCGCCGCCAACGGTGATGACGATATTGCCTTCATCAGCCAAACGTTTCACGATATCGACGTTTTGTATACGAATCGGTTTTGGCGATGCAACGACTTTGCGCCAGCCTCTGCCCTTCGGGTCTTCCTTGTATACCGCACCCGTCTCGGCAGCATATTTGTCAGCATCTTCCTTTGTATAATACGGACCAACTGGTTTGGTTGGATTCAGGAACATCGGGTCGTTCTTGTCGACTTCGACCTGGGTCACCAAAGTCACCACGTTTCGCTTCATGCCTTCCTTGGCAAACACCTTGTCAAGACCCATTTCAATCATGAAACCAATCAGGCCTTGGGTTTCGGCAACACAGAAATCGATAGGCATTCCCGGAACGCCAAATTCATGACTGCCAGCCTCATGCTGCAACATCACATTGCCGACCTGAGGGCCATTGCCATGACCGATAACCAAATTATAATCACCTTTCAGGAAAGGCAGCAGCGACTGACAGGTTTCCGTCACATTCTGCATCTGTTCCTTATAAGTTCCTTTTTGACCGCCTCTCAGAAGAGCGTTTCCGCCGAAAGCGATAACAGCCAATTTCTTCATAAATATCTAATTTATAGTGAAATAAATAATTTTTGCCTTAAAAAAGAAATGCAAAGATAGGAATTATTTGGATATGACAATATTTTTTATTGAGACCAAAGCAGAAAGTGTTACTAAAAATGGCCTCCAAAAACCTACTCGCCTATCTCAATAAACTTATCGTCATCATCCATGTAAAGATAGACATACATCTTGCGGTAAGGGTCGTAACGCAGGAACAGCGCCGGCTCGCCATCTTGCTTTTTCAGTTCGTCAGAAATGTATCGGTTCATGAATGTGTCGAAAGTGTAACCTGCATAAAGTTTGCCCAAATAAGCAGCGTAATTATATACATCCGCAAGTTTCAGCGTGTCAATGGAATAATCATAATTCAAGGCTTGGAGCCAGCCTGCATCGGCTTTCGAGGTGAAGCCGTCCAGAAGATTGTGCTCGCCATATTGCACGGGCAGCCAATTGCCGTTGTTCAGTTCGAACCACGAGGCCACATTCACGGCATTCAGGTTGTGCTTGTAGAAGTTTTCATGCGAATTGTAAAACACATAATCCTCATATTCAATGATTTCTCCCGTTATCTCAATATTGGAAAGCGTCACTAGCCAATGCACTGAGTCAATGGTCACATCGTCGGGGTCGGCAGGAATGTAAACATTCAAGTTGTAATCGCGCAAACGCTCGGCGTATGCATTATACATGATGTCGAGAAACTCATCCTGACTGAAGCCGTTCAAAACCGTGGAATAGCGGTTTAGTGTGACATTCAGTTTATTCGTAACCGATGCTTTTTCAGGAAAATAGACAGCCACCTGCGCATCTTTGCTCTGCTCGATAAACGACTTGGCATAACGTTTTTCAATCGTGCAGCTTGAGAGGAAAAGCATTGCCGCTAACATTATATATAATAAGGTATGTTTCATTTTTTAGAATAATCAAAACAAATTCAATTCCATCTGTTCGCCATCGCCCGACTTGCGGTCATCGTCAAGGGTGCCGTTGATTTCCAGAGGCACATCTGCCGGATTGACAACCGGTGCTTCCGTTTCCCGGGTTTCCGGCTCATCGCCTTCATCATTGCTTTCAGGTTCATCATCAGGCGTTTCGGGTTCAATCGGCTCCAGCCACGAGAAACTTTCTATCTCTCGCGTCGACAAGCGTTTGCCTTTCGCCTTATAGCTCTTTATGCCGATAAACTCTTCCACGTTGATTTCATCGTCGGGGAAACTGTTACCCGCCTCGCTCACCTTGTAACTGAGCAGCAGGCGCGGAATGATGTCAGTCGACATATCGAGATATTTGGCGTTTTCATTTTCTCCGATAAACGAAATGCGCTGGTTGAGTTTAGTCTCGTTTTCGATGCAGAAACGCTTAAGATACATCTTTTGCGTTTCGCCCTCAATGTAAACGACGGAGAAGATTTCTTCGGGGTCGAACTTGCGGATGTCAATCAGGTCATCGTCGAAATGCGTGCTGAGGTCGAAGCCGCAGAGCTTGAAATCGCCGTTGGCGCAAATCTGCAAAATGCGGTCATCGCCCTCGAAGGCGCCAATGTATTTGCCGCGCTTGTCGGCATTGAGGCGGCGCACCGTGTCATCATACCAAATGTCGCGTGCCGTCAAGGTCGAGACACCGTCTTCGCGCTTCGAAATCTCCTTGATGCCATATTTGGTGAGCAGGTTGCCGCGGCTTCCCCTACCCTTCACAGCCAAGTCAGCGAAGCTATAATCTGTGACTTTAGTTTTCTGATTCATCAGCTTAATCACCACCTTAATCACTTCCGCCTCGCCATTCGGATTGGCCGAGAAATACATCACCTTTGAGTTCGGCTTGCCTTGCGTGAGGTCGTATTCCTTATCGCGTGTGACGCCCGTCACCGAGAAGCGTTTCACGAAATACGGACCGCTCTTGCCGTCACGATACACCGCGTTGTAGGTCATTCGGTCATCGTTTTTATGGAACACGCCGACATGAATCACTTTCTGACCCACAAACAGCTTGGGCTGCAATTTCGTGACAAGGTAAGTGCCGTTTTCGCGGAACACGATAATATCGTCAATATCAGAGCAATCACTGACAAATTCGTATTTTTCCTTTTCCTTTTCACGTTTCAATCCATCGCCCGTACAAACGAAACCATCTTCCTTGTTGACGTAAAGTTTTTCGTTGTTGGCAGCCACGGCAGCAGCCGAAATGTTGTCGAAATTGCGGATTTCGGTTTTGCGTTCACGGCCCTTGCCATATTTCTCCTTGATGTGCAGGAGATAATCGATGGTATAGTCGACGATATGGTCGAGGTTGTATTTGGCTTCCTCCATGCGGCTCTCGATGTCGGCCAACTGCTCATCGGCTTTCTTGAGGTCGAACTTCGAAATCTTTCGGACCGGCTTTTCGCAGAGTTTCTCCACATCATCGCGCGTCACATCGCGTTTCAGCAATTTGCGGTAAGGGTCAAAACGACGCTCAATGCCAGTGAGTTGGTCTTCCCAAGTTTCGTAATCTTTCTTTTCCAACTCCTTATAGATACCTTTCTCGAAAAAAATCTTTTCCAGCGAAATCCAGTGCCAGCTGTCTTCCAGTTCGCCTATCAGAATGCAAAGTTCCAAACTCAGCAGTTCCATGGTGCGGTCGGTGCTGAGACGCAGGATTTCCGAAACGCCGAAACCGAAACCTCGCAATCGGTGAAAGCATACAGCGCATCGATGGTCTGGTCAGGCGAAACACCAGGATTCAGATAGATGACGATTTCGCAGTTTTCGGCCGTATTGTCGTCGATTTTCTTAATCTTGATTTTGCCCTTATCATTGCCTTTCACAATGCTGTCGATCACGCTGCCTGTCGTCGTTCCGTATGGAATTTCGTTGATTACCAACGTTTTCTTATCCAATTGCGAAATGCGGGCACGTATTCTGACGCGACCGCCACGCAGTCCGTCGTTATAGTTGGTGACATCCATCAGGCCGCCCGTCGGGAAATCGGGATAAAGCACGAAAGGCTCATCCTTGAGGTAGGCTATGGAGGCATCAATCAGTTCGTTGAAATTGTGCGGCAAAAATTTCGAAGCCAAGCCCACGGCAATGCCTTCAGTGCCTTGCGCCAAAAGCAGCGGAAACTTGACAGGAAGCGAAACAGGTTCGGCATTTCGGTTATCGTAGGAGCGTGTCCAATCGGTAGTCTTATGATTGAAAACCACCTCTTTAGCGAATTTCGACAGGCGTGCTTCGATATAACGCGGAGCAGCAGCATCGTCTCCCGTGAGGATATTGCCGAAATTACCCTGCATATCGATAAGCAGGTCTTTCTGAGCGAGTTGCACCAAGGCATCGCCAATGGAAGCATCGCCGTGAGGGTGGTATTTCATGGTGTTACCCACAATGTTGGCCACCTTGTTGAAACGACCATCGTCCAATTCGTCCATCGAATGGAGGATACGGCGCTGCACGGGCTTCAAGCCATCCTCGATGGCTGGCACGGCACGCTCCAGGATGACATACGAGGCATAATCAAGGAACCAGTTCTCGAACATCCCCTTGATGGGAACCACACGAAACTCTTTTTCCTGACTGTCAGCATCCTGAACGGCACCTTCACCGCCATTTTCCAATTCTTCGTTATCTTCAATATCCATAAAATCTCCTGTTTTTGCCGTAAAATAGGTTTAAAGGTGCAAAGATAGGAAAATATTGTTGGTGAAATAGAAAAAGCCATATATTTGCATTTTCCTTTCAATAGAAAAATCAAGGTCTGAAATTGAAATAACAATCATTAAATATCAGAATATGGAAGAGTTAAGCAAGAAAGAATTTCAGGTGTTGGCGATGCTTTATGCCGCCAACTGCGATGGAAACATCGGGGCCGATGAAGTGGGCGTGATGCTGGAAAAGACCGATTCCGCCACTTATCAAAAGATTTACAAGATGTTCATGAAGATGAACGACATTGAGGTTTTGTCATGCATCAAAACGCACAAAGACAAATATGCCGCCACGCCAGAAGACCGCAAGGCACTCATGGACGAAATCATGGCTTTCATCAATGCTGACGACAAAGTGGTCGGTTTCGAACACTATCTGCCTCAGATGCTTGAAAAGATTCTCTGATAATCTGATAAGCACTAAAGCATAAGAGACAGAAATCATCTACTCATAATTAGGCCATCCGATTCACACAATCTGATGGCCTAATTTATACACCATCTTCAAGGTGCTGATGGCGGTGTTCCTGTCGTATTCCTTTTCACTTTCGGGCAGTTCAGCGTAAGGGACGAGGCATGGTGTCTGCCGATTTTCGTCATCGCGGGCAGGGCCATAGGTCCAGCCTTGGGCGATGCGCTGTTCGGCCCAAGTGTCATGCACATTTTCGGCGATACGCTCGGCCAGCTGCATGATGTCGGCAGGCAGCTGCACATCGGAAAGGTCCATGGCATGAGGCTGGTAAGTGGTGCCCGAATTGCCTTTCAGTTTTGCCACATCCTCGATGAAATCGCAGCGCAAGCTGAGTAGCAGCAATTCAGAGTACTCTTTCAGCATGGTTTTGAAATACGCCACGTCTTTGTAGTTGGTCTTCGTGAGGCGCTCCCCCATCGTGTAGCGTTCAGCCTCACGGTATGCGTTTTCTACCTCGTCGCGCTTTGCTTCCGCTGCACGCTGGTCACGGTCGCGCTTGTCGAAAAGCTGTTCCATGGTGCGCGGGTCATCAGGAGCCAACTCTTTCCACATTGCCCAAAGATAATCGCGGTATTCCGTTTCCAACTGTTGCGGCAAGCCTTTGCTATAGTTACCTATGGTTTCGGGCAGTTCCTCTATGTTTTCCTTCTTTATATTACCGAAACAACGGTTCAGCAGTTCAGTTTCCTTCGCCTTGCAGCGGCTTTCGATTTCAATTGTGTTCATTGTTGATATATTACTATTGATATTCAGTTAAATTGCATTCTTAGTTCCTGTCAAATTTCAGAAGCTAAAGTATTCCAATCCGGCATCGGTTCATAGGCCACCTGTTCATTTTTTACTTCGGTCAGCAAGTCAAAAGCCAGTTCCATTTATAGACATGATTGTATTCCGTAACAAAATGCACGAAATCTTCATGATCGCAATACTCAGTCCGGAACAACATCAAAGTCTTATTGCTGAAAGGAATCTCCTGTTTTTCGGAATGGCCTTCAACCATAGGATACCATCCGGTCATCTCAATGCTTTCACGTTCAGATTCGATGTCGTATCCTATCACATAGGCATAAATGATGCACAAATCAGAAAAACTGACCACTGAAGGATACAAAAAATAAACAATGCCATCATCAACCTTCCCTTCGGGCTTCCAGCCGGCATATTCCTCCATTTCATCATACACAGGCATGTGCTTTCCCAAAAAGTCCTTGCATTGTTCATCATTCAATCCCTTAATTCTGATGATTCTGTCGCCATATTGCCGTGACTCGACAATTGAGTATTTACGATTATTGCGTTCAGAAAAACGAGACAAAATCTTTCTGAACACAAAAACAAGAAACATCAAAATCACCAATATAGAAGACAATGTATGAGACGAAGTTATGCAAAGCATAAAAAACAAGACAGCTATCAGCACAATCGAAACGACATTGACAATATTATAAACACGTTGATTCATAGAATACGTAATTTCATTGCAAAAGTAAATAATTTCAGAAAAACAATTCTATGAAGCTGCTTTTTATTTCACTGAGAACTTTCAGGTTAAATATACAGTCTGAAATATACTACAAATTAAATCTACTCATTTCGACAGGCTCAATGAACCACAAATCAGTTTGCCGGTCCCTTCTCAAAAGATGTGATGAAGTCGATGCAACGGACTACAAAACAAAAAAAACCTATTTCCACAACCTCAGCACCATCACTTCGCCCAAAAGTGCCAACAATGCTATCAGCACAAACCATTTCCAAATGGACGACTGGTGCGCCATGGCATCCACCAAGTCGTTGGTGGCGAAATCATTCGCATCCAAAACGGCAGCAACATTCAATCCTGCCT
>CALGBV010000259.1 GCA_937884015.1 uncultured Bacteroidales bacterium | reverse complement strand
CCAACGAAATGATGGCAACACGCTCGCCTTTGCTAAATCTCAGAAAACCATCGTTAAATTCGTCCATGACAGCATTATTTGAACAATCCCAAACCACTGACGAAAATCACGGCAATGGCTAAAGGAGCTACAAACTTGATAATGAACAGAATGATTGGCTTAATGCGCATTTTCAACTGTCCTTCGTTGGTGATTTCATCATAGAATTTCTTTTTGCCCAAATACCAGCCCACAAAAATCACGATTAAGAAGCCTCCAAGCGGTAGTAAAATGTTGGAAGACAGGAAATCAAGACCATCGAAAACCGTTTTTCCGCCAACCGTAAAAGGCGTGTCGTCCATCAGGCTCAAAGAGGCAAAAACGCCCAGGCACATGGTTGCCACACAAGCAAAGACCGTAGCCCATTTGCGTTGAATATGCACTTCTTCAACCAGATAGGCCACCATCACTTCAAGCAGCGAAATCGTCGAAGTTAAAGCCGCAACAGCCAGCAAGACAAAGAAAATCAGGCAGAAAAGATAACCTCCAGTCATTTGGTTGAAAATCAGAGGCAAAGTATTGAACACCAGTCCCATACCAGCCTCGGGCTGAATGCCAAACGAGAAGGCAGCAGGAAAAATGACGATACCCGCCAAAATCGCAACCAAAGTATCAGATAACGTCACCGACAAGGCCGTAGTAGTCAGATTATCATTCTTTTGGATATACGAGCCGTAAGTAATCAAGGCACCCATGCCCACACTCAGCGAGAAAAACACCTGACCGAGCGCACTGATGAGCACTTCACCATTGATTTTTGAAAAATCGGGATGAAAAAGGAATGTTAGGCCATCTTTTGCACCAGGCAAGGTAACGGAACGAATGGCCAAAACTATCAACATCAGTAACAGCATGGGCATCAGTATCTTGGAATATTTTTCAATGCCTTTCTTAATGCCTTTGAAAACGACGAAACCTGTCAAAAAGATGAAAATACCTTGCCACATCACGTTTTTCCAACCCATGTTTTGAAAATCGGAAAACTCTTTTTCCAAAATGGTCAAATCCTTTCCTTGGAAGCCGTTTATCAGTGACTTGTAGATATATTCCAAAGTCCAGCCTGAAATCGTCGAATAGAATGACAAAATGATGAAACCGCAGGCAACTCCCATGTAACCTACTATAGGCCAAGCCGTTTTGGGTGCCAGTTTCTTGAACGAACCGACCGCATCGGATTGCGAGCGGCGCCCGATGACCAATTCGGAAAGCATCACCGGAACGCCCAGAACCAGCACGATGGCAAGGTAAACCAACAGAAAAGCGGCGCCGCCATTATCGCCTAATTCGCAAGGAAAGCGGTAAATGTTTCCCAAACCCACTGCCGATCCTGCCGCAGCAGCAATAATACCGAATTTTGATCCAAAACCGTCGCGTTTTATTTTTACCATGTGTGGGGGAATTTAAGGATTTAAGATTTAAAATTTAAAGATTTAAGATATAAAGATTTGGAGAGGAACTGTCACATTACATTTTTTCGCCAAAAGCCAAATCGCCGGCATCACCAAGTCCAGGAACAATGTAAGCATGAGCCGTAAGTTCCTCATCCACAGCGCCAACCCAAAGCGTTACAGGCATACGCGAAAGCATACGTTTCACATATTCCAGTCCTTCGGCACTGGCAATGGCCACCACAATGTGTATGTGTTTCGGCTGCATTTCATCGTTCAGCAAACCGCGTAATGTCTTCACTAACGATTCGCCCGTTGCCAGCATCGGGTCGCAAAGAATCAAAGTGCGGCCATCGATGTCAGGCGTGGAATAATATTCCACCTTGATTTCAAAATCCTCGTTCTTGTCGTATTTGCGATAGGCGGCAATGAAAGCGTTGTCGGCACGGTCGAACACGCTCAGGATACCATTGTGAAAAGGCAGTCCGGCACGCAGAATCGTAGCAATGACGGGTTGCTCTTTCAGCACACGCATTTCCTTGATGCCTAATTGTGTCGGCACGTCAATCTGTTTATATTCAAGAGTTTTGCTGATTTCGTAAGCCATGATTTCGCCCAAACGTTCCAAATTGCGGCGGAAACGCATACGGTCTTTCTGAATTTCCGCATCACGGATTTCGGACAAAAACTGGTTGAAAACGCTGTCTTGCAGGCCTAAGTTGTTTACTTTCATCATGATTTGAGTTTTAAGGCTCCAAAAATAATAAATAAAGGTAAACGAAAGGCAGATTTGGTGCCAAATGCCTAAATTTTCTTCCAAATGTGCAACAAGGAACGGCCAAAAAACGACATTCTGTTGACAGAATAGCCCGAATATGCGAAATTTTCGCCACCGAAACCTTCGTAAAAACGTGCCAGATTTGCATTATCGGAACCTTCAAAATCGAGGACGTTCTGTGCATTGCAAAACTCGCGAATTACGCTGTCCAAAAGGAAAGTCATGGCTTGCAGCGACTTGCCTTTTTCGCCACAACCCGAAAACAGGAAAGTGATGCGCCCTTTGTTTTTCATGAACAATGCACCGCACACAATCTCATCAGAATCGGGAGCCATGACACCATAAGTGAAAGCGTGATTACGTTGCAAAGCCACAGCTGTAAGGCGTTGCAGGCGCGCATATTCGGCATCGCCCCAAGTGTTCACACTTGCTCCACGATTGGCGCGGAACAAATCGATAATATCCTTAATATCAATGTTTTTTACCAAACGGAGATGATTGTTTTCGGCCTTGGCCAAATTGCGTTTTGTGTTGGTGTGATAATGGTTTCGCAGGAACTCGTATGGCGCATCAAGGAACAGCAGGATATTGGTGTGATTTTCCACTCCATTTGTCGCCGGAGGCAAAGCATTCAAGGCATTGAGCCTGATTTCAACAAAACGGAATTTTGCGGGAATGGCTTCAATGAATTCATTGTCTTTCAGATTCATACATTCTGGCGAAAAAATGCCCAGCTGCTGTGCAAAAAAAGGCTGAAACAGATAGTTGACACCGAATTTCCGGCCACCTGTGAGTGGCATGACGGCAGTGTAATCGTCTTTCACCAATGCCTCCCAATCAGGATGAACGACATCTAAATACCATGAATAGGCATACACCAGACTATTTTCCGAGTCGTGGATGCAAGCATCCCATTTCTCCCTGTCGATTTCGTTATGGCGCAAATACCTGATCATTTCATTTCAAGCAATACTGAATCAGTTTTTCATACATTTCAGGCCAGCCAACCCAACGCTTTTCACCGCCAAGCGTTTCATTATGAGTAAGATAGATAAATGTTCCATTGACCGACTTCACCTCGTCGACTAAACGGCAAGCCAACTCAAACGAATCGTCAAGATTCAGGTTCAGGTAGTCGCGCATTGTGCCGTCCATCAAGGCGAAAGGATGCACCACAAGCGGTGTGACGACATCATTTTCCAAATCGAAGAACGGGAAAGCATCGGCAATGCCAGCACGGAAACCGGCCTGCGAAGCGAAGCCCATTGTGTAATCGTCCTTAACATCCAACTCGATGAGTTTCTGATAACTGCGTGGCAAATTCATTCTCAGGAAATGTTGCCGGCTCTTGGTGACATCGCGGTTCAGCACTGATGAAAGGCGCTCCAATTCCACACGCAATTTCTCCGAATCGAGATAGGATGCAAACGATGGATGGATGCCTACATCAGCATAATCGCCAATGCGCTTAATCAGCGCCTGAAAAGCATCGTTGCGAATAGGAATGCTTTTGTCGTTGGTGTCGTAATCGCCACACAATATGAAGAATATGGGGTGCAAACTGTATTTTTTCTGCAAATCGAAAAGCAGGTCAAACGAATCGAAAGGATCACGCCGATGACGGAAAAGCACTTGATGACGCTCCTTTATCAAATTGAAATCGTGAGCGGCCAAATTCTTCAGAAAAGATGCCGAAGTGCGTAAAAAGCCTTTGTGCTTATAGGCCCAAGCCGCATCAATATCGTATGTCGGGAGAAAACGGAATATGCTTTTTTTAAGCTGTAATTCAGGATATTGTGATTGCAGTCTTTCGCCTAATTTCATCGTCCAAATGTTCACCAAAGGCTTTTGCAACATGCCATTTTCGAACATCCAGGTCGACTCAGCCTTGAAACGGCCAAACTTATCGCTCACATGAGGCAAGTATTCCTCATAACGCGAGACCAAATAAAACGAAGCCGCAAAAACATCGAAAGGCATCAGGTTGTCTTTGCCGTAAACGGGAAATAGCGTTTTCGTGCCTTCAAAATCTATGGTTTTAATGTCCTGCTCCACAATATTGCGTTCAAAAAGCAGATTCACAGCCTTTTGCAGAGGCTCCTGTCCTACCTTATCGCAGCCGTAATTCAGTTTCGGACCTTCAACCGATGCGAATCTTTCCGCATCGGTATACAATTCATAATCAATGCCTAACAAATCGCCAAGCATCAAATCGAAAATATATTGCAACCTATCGGTCAGCTTCGGAACTAAAACGGAGAGTTTCATAAGGCAATCATTCCCCAAAACGTTTTTTAACGTGCAAAAATAATGATTTTACCGATATGGAAGCAAACTGGTTTTTTCTTTTTTTATCAAGTTTTTCCTCATTAACCCGAAAGTTATCCTGAAAATTTGTACTTTTGTCAACTTTAAAAAAGAATGAAATGGAGAATTTTGTCGTATCTGCAAGAAAGTATAGACCAGCGACTTTTGACACCGTCGTGGGGCAAGAGTCCATCACATCGACCCTGAAAAACGCCATCCGCAACAACACTTTGGCACAGGCTTTCCTGTTTTGCGGTCCGCGCGGCGTGGGCAAAACCACTTGCGCCCGTATCATGGCCAAGACCATCAACTGCCTCCACCCGACCGAAACGCTTGAGGCCTGCAACGAATGTGAATCGTGCAAAGCCTTTAACAACAACGCTTCATTCAACATCTACGAACTCGATGCCGCATCAAACAACTCGGTGGAAGACATCAGAAGCCTTGTTGAGCAGGTGCGCATTCCTCCGCAAATCGGTCAGTACAAGGTCTATATCATCGACGAGGTTCACATGCTTTCGTCGGCAGCTTTCAACGCCTTCCTGAAGACTTTGGAAGAGCCGCCTGCGTATGCCAAATTCATTTTGGCCACGACCGAAAAACACAAAATCATTCCTACCATTCTTTCCCGTTGCCAGATTTTCGACTTCAAGCGCATCACCGTTGAGGACATCGCGAAACATCTCGCTTTCGTCGCCTCAAGCGAAGGCATCACCGCCGAACCCGAAGCACTCAACATCATCGCCCAAAAAGCCGATGGCGCCTTGCGCGACGCACTCTCCATTTTCGACCAAATGGTCAGTTTCTCGGGCAAAAACATTACCTACAAGGATGTCATCGAGAACCTCAACGTGCTGGATTACGACTATTATTTCAAAATCATCGACGACATTCTGCAAGGCAACACGACCGACATTCTGCTCCTGCTCAACGACATCATCAGCAAAGGCTTTGAACCGCAGCATTTCATCAGCGGATTGGGCAACCATTTGAGAA
>CALGBV010000258.1 GCA_937884015.1 uncultured Bacteroidales bacterium | reverse complement strand
CTGTTATTGTTGTAGTGATAATTGGATTTGGCTTTGGAGCAAATGCAATAATTAGAAACAGGATACAATATTATAATTCTGCAGAATATATGTTCAGGGATGCTGATGGCAGTGATTACTTAAATGTTTCAAAATATGCCGAAGAAGCATTCAAATCTTTTACTTTTATCCCGTTATAAACAGTCATTTCTTCATAATGTTTTTGCATTTTCTGATAAGTAATATCATGAAGACAATGTCTCATAAACGCAGTAGTCAGAAGCAATGCCGCAAATGTCAATGCCGGCATATTCTTCGGCCTTAATCATTTCCTTGATGTGTTCGCACGACTTTTGGTTTTTCAGGATGGAGAATTCTTCCACATCGGCTCTGTCGCCTTTGGTAAGGTATTCGACTTCGATACCATTTACATGTTCAAGTTCATCTTGAAGGTCAGGATAAACTTTCGAGCCTTGGGTGTCCCGCACGCAGTGAGGTGGGAATACACCGCCTTGTTCAACGAAAGAGCAGTGGTTGGCAGGATGATAGTCTTGGGTCACGAAAATCCTGTCGTAGTTTTTTTCTAGACCGCTTTGGAAAGCCTCGATGAGATTGTCCATGGCTTCGCATCCGCCATTGACGGCTAAGCTGCCCGTGGTGAAATCGACTTGTGGGTCGACGATGATGAGCAAACGCTTGGCTTGCTTCACTTCAGTTGCAGTCTCTTCTTCAGGTTTCACTTCTTCTTGTTCTTGTTTCTGGTTCTTGTTGCCGCAGCCGCTGAAAACCATGGCCACGATGAGCATTGCTGCTCCGAAAATGTGTTTTTTGTTCATTTTATGATTGTTAATTTGTTGTGCTTGAAAAAAGTGTAATAGAACCATGCGTATATTCCATAATATAATAAGCAAAAGGCAGAAATGACTATCGTGATATAAAATCTGCTTGGACGGATTAAACTTGCAAGAATGATGTTGGTGAAAAAATACAGAAATGGCGCGATTGCAGTCAATAGAGCTGCTGTTGCTATCTTTTTGTTTGTGCCTTTGTAGTACTGTTTTAGTTTAATGAATGGAATTGAGTCAATTATACAATGTAAAAAAAACAGGACAAAATAGGGAAGCATTGCTGATTGTGCCGAAATGAATGAGCATATCATACATATAAGAAAAGAAATGGGGAATAGTATGATGCCCAATTTAAAGGGTGCTTTTTCCTTATAATACTTATTGCAATTGACGAAATAGGTAATGGCTCCACCATAGAAAACGATTGAATCGATGAACGGGATGTAGCTTTGGACAAAGTTGCATATAAGGCTAAAAACCATTAGCGCAATGCAAATCCAAAAGCATATTAGAGCCGTTTTTTTTGTTTGTTCCATTTTCCGTATGGATTTATTTTTTTGCAAAAGTACAATTATTTGTTGTTATGCAAAAGTTTTCATTTTTCAAATAATTCATTTGAGAGTTTTTAATGTTTTCCTTCCAAGATTAATTCGTCAACCAAATATAAATCGCTGCGGCAGTGCATGTCGGCTATGCCGTCCTCCAACAGTTGGAAAGTCATGGACTTGAAGAAGATGTCCATTGCCTCACGGTAGCTTTTTCCTGTCTGCTCGGCGTATGCCTTAATGATTCGGGCATATTTTAAATGTTTCAGTATGTCAACGGCATCCATATCAACAGTGATAAACTAACATTCGATGATTTTCTTTGCTTTCATGTAGTCGATAATGTCGTCGGCAATGTAATCGGGGCTTTGAGTGTGAAGAATGTCGTAGAAGTCAACGATATAATTCTGAAAGACAGCGTTTTTGTCTAACAGTTCGTAAGTCTTTTCTTCTCGTATTCCTAATCTTTTGGAAAGCAAGCCGACGCAGAAAACGGCAAACTCCATTTCTTCAGCTGTCATATTGTCGTAGGCATCGTTACTCATATTCAGTTTTTATTCTGCAAAATTACAACTTTTTATTTTCCAAACAGCCTTTTTATCCAATCGGCATGACCCATGCGGCGCAGACTGTTTTTCACCCATTCGCGGTTTTCGGGCTTGTACCAGAAAAAGAAACGTTGCTGGGCCAGCTTTTCATCTTTGGTCTTGGGTACGAAAACGGGTTCCAAAGTGTAGGGATTGTAGCCTGAGTAGTAAATCTCAGTGGCTAGAGTCA
>CALGBV010000257.1 GCA_937884015.1 uncultured Bacteroidales bacterium | reverse complement strand
GTGGTTCCAGTAAGAGGAGTTGTGCTTGGATTCGAATCCCGGTTTGGCGAAATTCGACACCTCGTATTGCTCGAAACCGTATTTTGGTAGCAACTCCAGAAGTGTCTTGTAGTTCCTTGCGGCTTGTTCGTCATCAATGGGCATTTGCCGGGCATTCTGTATCTGTTTGTACAGAATGCTGTTCTCTTCCGAGGTGAGTGCGTAGCACGAGAGATGCGTGATGGGGGACGCGAACGCGGTTTCTACATCTTTGCACCATTCGAAGTCATTGCGTTGGGACACACCGTAAATCAAATCTATGGAGATGTTGTCGAACCCGGCGGCTTTGGCATTGTTAACGGCATTGGTTGCCTCCATTCCGCTATGCCTGCGCCCCATGAATTTCAGGACGTGGGGAAAAAACGACTGTACGCCGATGCTTATCCGGTTGAAGCCTATCTGATGCAGTTGTTGGCAATATTCCAAACTCAGCTGCTCGGGATTCCCCTCAAGTGTAATTTCTTCGACCTGACTCAAGTCGAAGGATTTGTGCAGGCACGTAAGTATGTGTTCCAGATCTTTAATGCCCAGTAGGCTGGGTGTGCCACCGCCGAAATATATGGTCCTGACGGGTTCATGCAGGTAGTCTTTCCGTAACTCTATTTCTTGTTGAAGTGCCGAAATATAGGCGTCGTAATCAACCTGCTTTCTGGCTACCATAGAATAAAAGCCGCAGTAAATACATTTACTGCGGCAGAATGGGATGTGTATGTAGATTCCAGACATCTTATTTGATGAGAGCCATGTCGGGAATTTCCTTGTCGTAGTCACCTTTGGCGAGGCGCTCTTTGATGTCTTTGAAGGCAGCCAATGTGCGATCAACATCTTCAATGCTGTGAGCGGCGGTCGGGATGATACGGAAAATAAGCATTCCAGGAGGAATAACGGGGTAGGTGACGATAGAGCAGAAGATGTTGTAGTTTTCGCGCAGGTCGACAGCGATGTTGGCGGCCTGGTTGATACCACATCTCAAGTGTACTGGGGTGACGCAGGCCTCAGCGGGTCCGATTTCGTAGCCGAGTTCGCGGAATCCGTTCTGCAGTCTGCGGGTGATTTCCCAAAGATGAGCTCTTAAAGCGTCGCCTTCTGCGCTGCGGATGATTTCAAGACGTTTCAGACAGCCTTCGACGATGGGCATCGGAAGGGATTTTGCGTACATCTGGGAACGCATGTTGTAGCGCAGGAAGTTGACGATGGATTTTTCGGAAGCGACGAAACCGCCGATGGTAGCCATGGATTTGGCGTAAGCGCCAATGTAGACGTCGATTCCGTCCATGACGCCGAAATGCTCGGATGTGCCTCGTCCGTGAGGGCCCATAACGCCAAAACCGTGTGCGTCGTCAATGAGGATTCTGAACGGGTATTTCTTCTTGAGGGCGGCAATCTGGTCGAGGATGCCGAGTGCGCCGGTCATGCCGAACACACCTTCTGTAATCAGCAATACGCCGCCATCCTGCTCGTCAGCCATCTTGCAAGCACGTGCCAGGACTTTTTCGCAGTCTGCGATGTCGTTGTGACGGAATTTGATTTTCTTACCGATGTGAAGGCGCATACCGTCTAACAGACAGGCGTGAGCTTCAGCATCGTAAACGATGACATCATGACGACTTACCAATGAGTCAATGGTGGAGAGAATGCCTTGATAACCGAAATTGAATTCAAAAGCAGCCTCTTTGTGCTCGAAGTCAGCCAACTCGCGTTCCAACTTTTCGTGCAATGCCGTTTGGCCGGTCATCATACGGCTGCCCATCGGGTAAGCCATGCCCCAGCGTGCTGCGCCTTCGGCATCGGCTTTGCGGATCTCGGGATGGTTTGCCAAGCCGAGGTAGTTGTTCAAACTCCAACAAAGCACTTCTTTGCCATTGAATCTCATGTGCGGGCCGAGCTCGCCTTCCAATTTCGGAAATGCAAAATAACCGTCTATTCTTTCTCGGTATTGTCCTATCGGGCCACCGGATGACTCTTTGAGTCTTTCGAAAATGTCTTTCATATTTTATAGATGTTTTGTGAGCTTATTTTTTGGATTCTTGCAGTTTTTCGTACTCCTCTAAGAATTGAGGAAGGTTGAACATGTCGATGCGTTTGTTCAAGATGATTTCATGCTTGGAAT
>CALGBV010000256.1 GCA_937884015.1 uncultured Bacteroidales bacterium | reverse complement strand
AAGGTTCATGCCGTACATCGGGATGTTCCAGAAATTGGCAAAAACGCCCGAAACATTGTCGTCGTTTGGACGCGGACGGTTGTAGACATTATCAACGATGGCTGGTTCGCGGTCTTCAAAAATATACCACGGACCGTAATCGCGGACCCAATATGAATCGGTCGGCGCATTAACAAAAGTCACGTTGTTCATGTTCACGCCTGCATTTTGGAAAGTATTTTGGGCACCGCTTTGATATGAACTTGACACCACGCAATAAACATGGCAGTTATTAGCCAACTGAACCACAAGGCTTTCCGGAATGCCGAGTGGATAACGGATCAACACGCCTTGCATAGGTTCAAATTCGGCCACGAAACGTGGTGTACCAGTCGGCGGGTCGGTCTGAACGAAATTGACACCACGAGTGGTGTTGTGCATTTCTTCTTCGGAGAGATAATGCCATCTCTTCCAGTCAGGCTTCTTTTCCTGAGCAAACGAACTGACCGATGCCGTCATCAAGGCCAGTAAAGTAAAAATTGAAAGAAAACGTTTCATTATTGTGATAAAATTATGTTATTCAACGATTTACATCAGTTTCTGATAGAATTGCCACCACTTGTCGGGCAGTTCGTTGCGCATGGCTTGGTCGTAGTCTTCTTTCGAACAGGGAATGAAATGATGCCGCTCGAAGCGCATATCGTCGGCTTTCATGAACGACATGTCCATCCACCATTTGCCGGAAATTTTGTGGCAAAGGAAAATCAGGTTTTCCTGGCCTTCGCCGATTTGCACGTTGTAGCGCGTGAAATCGGTGCTTTCCAATGTAGGGATGTCGTCCTGACGGTTCGAGAAACCTTCGATGAAATACCAGATCATTTCGGCTATCAGGTTGGCTGTGCGCGAGTTGATGTCGTAATGCGGATTGTATTCAAAGAAACCGATTGACGACAGTTTGAAACTCAAACCGGCATAGCGTGTCATGCGGCAGGCCTCTTCTCCATTGAAACCGTTCGGCGAAGCGTTTTTCACACCAGGTGCATCGGCCGCACGGATGGCAGACATATCGATGCTGAGGATGTTGGCATTGCGGATAAGCGGCTCCGTCAGCTCGATGTTTTGTTTCATCGAACCCAAGCGGTAGGTGTCGAAAAGCAGCTGTTTCATCAACTCAATACTTTCATTGTCAACATAATATGATTGATAACCGATGTTGGTGAAATTGAAAAGGAAATTGGGTTGATGTAGAATGATATGACTCAGATAGGAATGGGAATTCAACTGTTCGTTGTCGTTTCCGATGTCGAAAAGCGGGTCGATGGCGGCAATGTTCACCAATCGTCCCGTCGGTTCATAAACCTGATACATCGGATAAGTCATGTCTTGCGAAGCACCTATAATAATAGGCACGATATGGTTTTTCATCAATTCGGTAAGCACCTGATTGACGGCATAATACGTGTCGCTGATTTCGTTACCCGTCCTGACATCGCCCAAATCGACGATTTTCAAATCTTCCCAGTGATTGAAAAGCTGATAAAGCGATTTCCTGATATAATCGATGCCGTCGCCACAGCCACGGTTGTCGACGGCACCGCGTTCTTCCTTGATGCCGAGCAGGGCCAACTGCACGTTTTCCAAGTCTGGAAAATTGTCCTCGTTCCGATAAATGTCAATGGTTTCGCCAAGGGTGTTTTTGCCTGGTCGTGTCGTTTCGGCAAAGCATTTTTCCGAAACGGGTTCAAGGAACATGCTGATTTCCATGTGATTTTATCTTTTTGTAAAATTGATAATGTCCTGATATTGGACTGCAAAGATAATATGAAATCGTGAATGCCTCAAGGTTTTTCGAGACTAATACTTCACGGTTTTTCCAACGAATGTTTCGTTTTGCGCCTTGATTTCAATCAGATAAATGCCTTGTTTTGCTTCTGAAGCAAACTCGCCAATCTGAAGTTTTTGCTGACCGGCAGCGCGGAAACCGAAATCTTTTTCCCAAAGCAAAGCACCTGTCATTGAATAGATTTTTCCCGAAACGGGGCTTGCTTCATTCAGATTGACTTCGGCGAAACTATTGATTGTCAATGGATTGCCGATAATATTCAAAACATTGTTTTTTCCAACAAGTTCATCAATGCCTGTGCCTGAATATTCGTAGGCACCCATGTCGATTTTTCCATTGCTGACGCGCGGCATACCGCTTAAATCGAGACCATTCAAAACTTCAGGATTGGTGTTCGGGTCGCCGGCATCGCGGCAAGGACTGTTTTCCGAAAGACGGAAATCGGCGTTTTCAGGATTGACAAACAATGGGTCGGCATCAATCATGTTTTCATAGACTGTTATGTGTTCGAAGCCACTAATGGAATCCAAACCGCCTTGGACCAAACCATTATAAAACAAAGGTGCCTCGGGGTCGAAAGTCCAGACCCACATCTGCACATTAGGCATTTCGGGATGAACATTGTAATTTCCCTTGACAATGATGTTGCGCATCACAGGACTGCTGTTTTCGTAGAAAAAGATGCCGCCGCAATTGACGCCATCGGAAGAATTGCCGACGACGGTAATGTTGCTCACTTCGGGCGAGGCATTCGAAAAAGCCAAGCCTCCGCCAAAATGTCTGGCATGGTTGTTGGCAAACAGGCAGTTCGAAATGGAACATTCCTTGTCGTTGCAGCGCATGATGTAAAGTCCGGCACCATTCAGGCCGATATTTTCTTCAAAGACAGCCCTGTCGATTTTCACCGAACAGCTATCCAGACTCAAGGCACCGCCAATGCTGATTTCGCCGTAATTGTTGCGGAAATCCATGTCGGTCATCTCCACGTCGCAATTGATGAAACGCAGGCCGCCGCCATACATGAAATAAAGGTTGTCCTTGGTGTAAAGCTTGTTTTCGCTCACACTACAATTGCTCATTTTCACATTGGAGTGCTCAGCATTGAGTGCGCCGCCGTGTTCGCGGGCAAAATTACAACGCAAAATGCTGTTTGTCAGTTCCACATCCTTGCAATTGATGATTTCCAACGCACCGCCATGCTGACGCAAAGTGTCGGCTGCCTTGCCGTATTGGAAAACGCAATGGTCGAATTTTGCCTGCTGCGCCAATTCCAACGTGATGCCGTTCCATCCGCCATGGCCTGAATTGTAAATGTGAAATCCTGTCGTGTCGGGTACGGTGAAAATTACTGGTTCATCTTCCGTTCCCAAAGCCAAAATGGAACCTTTACGGACTGAAATGCCGTAAAATCCGTTGAAAACTACTGTTGTCCCTGAAGAAATTTCCAAGTTTTCCTGGACATAAACATCGCCGGTAACAAAAACAGTATCAGCGTCCCAAGTGCCCGACTGCAAGCCGTTCACTTCAATGTTTTGTGCTTTTGCCAGCAACGAAGCCATGACGAAAAGCATTAAAAATTTGATTCTCATGTGATTTATGTGTTTAATTGTTCTGTTTTTCATTGTAAATCTGATAAATTTGTAAGGCGATGAACATATCTGTATAATGGATTTCGATAATGCAAAAATAATTCTTTTCAGAATTGTGCTGCTTATTAACGCTTAAAAAATGACATGAGACGATGCGGAAGGCGAGATAAGGTAGTTCCAATTGGTGGAGGTCGTTGTCGAAGCGGACTTGTCAGCCGAGCCTGTCCTTGAAAGCGGCGCAGACTTTCCTTTTGGTCAGATACACTTTGTCGATGATATCGGCGCAGACCTTAGGTCGCTTTGGGATTGGTTTCGAGGTTGCGTTCCGCTTTGTACAACTGAGTTTTAGGGTCAGTGGGAGGCTTGTAAGCCGTGAAGAAGGCTAGTATTAAAAATAGAAATAGTTTATGAAGTGTATTTTGTTTCATTCTGCAAAATTATGAAAAATCGAACTATCTTTCTTACCTTTGCCCCAAATTTGAGTCTCAATGAAGAAACCATTATTTTTATTATCATTCATGTTGCTGTTTTTTTCATGTGAAAACAAGGCAAAAACAACGGAACCTGTCATAATTACAGAGGATACAATTCCTGTAGTTCAATCCGAAGAACCCCAATTTCACGAGGTTACGAATAAGAAAAACTGTTTTATCATCATTTCAAAAAAGGATTTGAACCTACGGGTTTACGAAGCCTTGGCAACAGATACGGTACTCATTGCCCAATATCCCGTTTGTGTGGGCAAAAATCCGGGTAACAAAACGAAAAAAGGCGACATGAAAACGCCTGAAACGACGCTTGATAAGCCTTTCACCATTACCGAGATAAAAGACGCTTCGACTTGGACACACGATTTCGTCGATGGCCGTGGTGCCATTTTGTCGTATGGCCATTGGTTCATGCGCCTGAGTTATGGTAGCGGCATCGGCATCCACGGCAGCACCAACAACGAGAGTTCCGTTCCGGGCCGTGCCAGTGAAGGTTGCATCCGCCTGCGCGACGAAGACATCATAAAACTCAAGGAAAACTATGCTTTCGTAGGCATGAAAGTCGTCGTGAAAGCCGAAGATGAAGGACTTTGGAGTTTTGAAAAATAGATTTAATAAACATAACACACTATGAAAAGATTATCACTTCTTTTGACCTTCATGGTCTTGTTTCCTTCCTGCCTTTTGTTTGCAGGCGAAGGAATGTGGATTCCTATGTTGTTGCAATACAACGAAAAGGAAATGCAGGAAATGGGTATAAAAATCACTGCCGACGACATTTATTCCATCAACCACGGCAGCCTGAAAGATGCCATCGTGCTGTTTGGCAGCGGCTGCACGGGCGAAATCGTCAGCGACCAAGGTCTGCTACTTACTAACCACCATTGCGGCTACGGTTACATTCAGCGCCATAGCAGCGTGGAGCACGATTACCTCACCAATGGCTTCTGGGCTATGAATCAGGGCGAAGAACTGCCTTGCCCTGGCCTCACCGTCACCATTTTGCGCGAGATGCGCGATGTCACCGAAAAAGTGCTGACCGGCATCACCGAAGATATGACGGAAACCGACCGCAATGCGAAAATCGATGATAACATCAAAAAGATTGTGGAGGAAATTGAAAAACAGACGGAATACAAAGTGAGCATAAAACCTTTCTTCTTGGGCAATGAATATTACCTGTTGTTCAACGAAGTGTTCCGCGATGTGCGCCTTGTGGGCTGCCCGCCATCCAACATCGGAAAGTTTGGCGGCGACACCGACAACTGGGTCTGGCCCCGTCACACTGGCGATTTCAGCATTTTCCGCATCTATGCCGACAAGGACGGCAAACCGGCAGACTACAGCCGCGACAACGTACCTTACAAGCCCGTCAAGCATCTCGACATTTCATTGAAAGGCGCCGATGAAGGCGATTTTGCTTTTGTTTTCGGCTATCCGGCTTACACCAGCGAATATCTCCCTGCCGTCGCCGTTGACCAGGAAGCCAACCTCACCGACCCTATCACTGTTGACCTTCGCGGCAAGGTGCTCGACATCTACAACAAATATCAGGAGCAAGACCCGAAAGTCCGCATCCAGTATGCTGCCAAACACGCCAACATCGCCAACGGCTGGAAAAAATGGATGGGTGTCACAGAAGGCATCAACAATTTCAAGGGTATTGAAAAGAAACGGTTCTATGAAAAGAGTTTCCAGGATTGGTGCCTCAAGAGCCGCAGCCGTTATCCTTACATCAATCTTTTGCGTGCTTTTGAAAAGAGCTACAAGGAGTTGGAACCTTATCAGTTGGCTTACACCTACATTGCCGAATCGGGATTGCGTATCGAACTGGTGAATTTCGCCGGCAAATTCGTCAAACTCTCGCAGGTGACCAAGGAAACGCCTCAGGAAGAAATTGACAAAATGATTAATTCATTGAAAGGCACGGCAAATTCATTCTTCAAGGATTATTACATGCCGATTGACAAGGAAGTGGCCGCCATGCTGATTGCCGAGTACATGAAGGCTCAGCCCGCCGATTTCCGTCCGGAATTTTTGAACAATATCACCGATATTCAGAAATTTGTCGACAACATGTTTGACAAATCCATTTTGGCTTCCGAAGCATCGGTCAACGCATTACTCGACAATTTCAAGGCAAAGGATGCCAAGAAACTGCAAAAAGATCCGGCATTGCAGGTCTACCAAAACATCATTGATTTCTATCGCGAAAGTGTTTTCGAAAAGCAAGTCAGCCTTAATAGGGAAAACGACAGCCTGCAGCGCATCTACATGCGTGGTCAGATGGAGATGGAACCCGAAAAGCGTTTCTCGCCCGATGCCAATTTCACCTTGCGCGTGACTTACGGCAAAGTGGAAGGCTTCAAGCCGAAAGACGGCATGAACTACCGCCATTTCACCACTTTGGAAGGCATTATGCAAAAGGAAAACCCCGACATTTACGATTATGTGGTTGAACCTCGTTTGAAGGAACTTTACAACAAAAAGGATTATGGCCGCTATGCCGACAAGGACGGTTCAATGCACGTTGCTTTCACGGCCAGCGTTCACACAACAGGCGGCAACTCGGGCAGCCCGATTCTGAATGCCGAAGGTCAACTCTTAGGTCTTAACTTCGACCGTTGTTGGGAAGGCACGATGAGCGACCTCATCTACGACCCAAGCATCTGCCGCAACATTTCAGTCGACATCCGTTATGTGCTTTTCATCATCGACAAGTTCGCCGGAGCCAAGCATTTGGTTGACGAAATGACGATTGTGGAATAAAACCAAGACCGCATTATTACGACAAAAGGCTGACCGATTGGCCAGCCTTTGTTGTTTTTTTGATTTGCATCATTCCTTTTTCTTACTCGGAGAAAACAGATACAGAATCATGATTATCAGGAAAATCGTTACAGGCGCGCTGAGCAAAATGCGTAGCAGCACTTGGCCTATCAGCCTGAAACTGAACGATTCGAGAACGAAAAGCGCGAAATGATGTACCAGCACCATGCAAACGGAATATCTGATGAACCACACAAGTCCCAGCTGGCTCAAATTAGGCTCCTGAATGCTCTCGAATTTCTGACGCCCGGAAACGAATTTTATGATGCCCGGACGGCAAAACGCCATCAGCGTGGTGGCGCCGGCATGAAGTCCGAGCGTGCCCGAAAACAGGTCGACAGTCAGCCCGATGCCGAAACCGCAAAACAGCAGTTGCCATTTCGGCATATTGATGGGTAAAAGCATGACAAACAAGACATAAACGTAAGGATGCACATAGCCGCCCAAACGGATATGATTGACAATCAGCACTTGAAACAGCACCAATGCCACAAATCGTATGATATTAATTATCGTTCTGTTCATTGCGCTTAGAATTTTGCTCTGAGTGAATCCAGCTCTGTGGCATACAGGTTCCTAATGACATACACATGGCGCAAAGTGGCAAAGTTTGTTGAGAACTTGATTTTTGCGCGGTTCAGGTCGCCACTCGGCGACTGATACAATTCTTCAACGGTTCCCACCATCAGGTCTTTCGGGAAAATCTCGGAATTCGGACCCGTCAAAACGGTGTCGCCCTGCTCAAACACAAGGTGCGTGGCAATGTCTTCAACCATGCCGTAACGGTAGTTGCTGGTCGTCCATTTCAAAGTGGCCAGTTCCTGGTTTTTCTTGAAACTTACGCCGACACTCGAATTGCTATGCAACAGGCTAAGGATGGTGGCATAATGCGAACTCACATCCAAAACCACACCCACGATGCCATCAGGCGAAACCACACACATGTCGGGCATAATGCCATCGTTTTCACCTTTGTTGATGATGATGTAGTTGTGCTGGGTGTTGCGGCTGATTTTGACGATGGTGGCGGTGGAGTACTTGAAGCGTCCTGACAGTTTCCCTTCGGTCAGGGCCTGACGGCTCTGCAGTTCGTCGCTGAGGGACTGGTACTCCTGCAACTGCTCCAGAAGCATCAGGTTCTCCTCGCGGAGTTCCGCATTCTGCTTGGACAGGTTGAAGTAGCCG
>CALGBV010000255.1 GCA_937884015.1 uncultured Bacteroidales bacterium | reverse complement strand
GTGGCGGTCATCACCAGAGTGTGAGGCGGAATTTCGGTCTTTTCCCAGAATTTCGAGCGTTGCTCAACGCCAAAACGATGCTGCTCGTCAATGATGGCCAAACCTAAATTCTTGAAAACCACTTTGCTTTCAATCAAGGCATGGGTGCCGACAACCAGTTGGATGGAGCCATCTGCAAGACCGGCATAAATCTTCCTTCGTTCGCCGATTTTCGTTGAACCCGTCAGCAAGGCATAGTTAATGTTCATGCCTTCGAGTTGCTCTTGCAAAGTAGCAAAATGCTGGTTGGCAAGAATTTCTGTTGGTGCCATAAGGCAAGCTTGAAAGCCGTTGTCCAAAGCCAGAAGCATGACCATCAGCGCGACGATAGTTTTTCCGCTGCCCACATCGCCTTGCAGCAAGCGGTTCATCTGGTGCCCTGAACCCAAATCCTTGCGTATTTCTTTGATGACACGTTTCTGCGCATTGGTCAGAGGGAAAGGCAGATGATGGCTGTAAAACTCGTTGAAATAATCGCCGACTGTGGCAAAGACATGGCCTCGTGTCGACATTTCGCGGCGTTTCTTGTTGCGGAGCATTTTCAGTTGGAAGAAAAAATGTTCCTCATATTTCAGTCGGCGCGTAGCCTGCTGAATTTCAATGTTATTGGCTGGCAGATGTATCTGATAGTAAGCGTATTTTCTTGGTATTAGACTTTCTTGCTGAATGATGCTTTGTGGCAAGGTCTCGGGAATCACATCAAAAACCTGTTGCAGGATGAGTTTCTGCATTTTTGCTATGGTGCGCGTTCCTAAACCGTTGTCTTTCAGTTTCTCTGTCGTGAAATAAACGCCTTGCAGGCCTTCGCCAATCAGCGGGTCGTTAGGGTCGTAGGGTTCAATTTCGGGGTGGACGAAATTGTAGGTGTGGTTAAATTCGCTGGCTTTGCCGAAAAGGACGTATTTCGTTCCATACTTGAACTTGTCTTTCAGCCATTTAAGGCCACGGAACCAGACCAATTCGATGCTGCCCGAATCGTCGCTGAAAATGGCGGTGGCGCGTGTCGGTCGTGGTGCGCCAATCATTTTGAGGTTCGAAATGGTGCCGATGAGTTGGTAATACACCGTGTCGTCATTGATATGTGCCACTTTCTGAATCTGGCTGCGGTCGATGTAACGGAAAGGGAATTGGTTGAGCATATCCTGAAAGGTATACACATTCAGTTCCTTCTGAAGCAGTTCGGCGCGCTTGGGACCGACACCCTTCAGAAAACCGATTTTCGTCTGCAACAGATTGGCTTCCATGCCGCAAAGATATGGAAATTTCGGAAAATACCGATGTTAAATCGAACACGGATGGCGCGGATTTGCACGGAAAAAGACTTGAAAAGAATCCGAGTGCATCCGAGAAATTCGTGTTCAAAAAACCGACTTTTAGGAATGAATTCCGAAAAAGTGGCAACTTTTTAGGAGTGTATTCCGAAAAAGTTGTACTTTTGCAGTAAAATATTGAATGATGATACAACGTTTTTTGACGCAAAAGATTGATGATTATTTGCATAAAGGCAAGGCAATCTTGCTGTTAGGTGGCCGTCAGATAGGGAAAACCACTTTGCTTCAACAACTTTTTCTTGAAAATGATGATGTTATTTGGCTAAATGGTGATGAATTGGATGTTCAAGCCATGTTTTCCAATACTTCCGCCGACCGTTTGAGAAATATTTTTGGGAACAAGAAAATCGTTGTTATTGATGAGGCTCAGCGTATTAGCGATATTGGACTTCGCATGAAACTCATCACCGACCAAATAAAAGACATTCAGCTAATTGCAACGGGAAGTTCTGCTTTTGAACTGGCAAATGTCGTGAATGAGCCGCTTACTGGCCGGAAATGGGAGTTTAAAATGTATCCTTTGTCTTTTGCCGAAATGGTCGCTCATCATGGTCTGCTGAAAGAAAAACGCTTGCTTCCACAAAGGTTGGTCTATGGCTATTATCCAGAAGTCGTGACTTCGGAAGGAAATGAACGGAAGATACTTAAATATTTGACGGATAGTTATTTATATAAAGATATTCTTACCTTCAATAAAATTAAAAAGTCTGATGCCTTGATAAAGTTGCTTCAGGCTTTAGCGTATCAGGTCGGTTCGCAAGTTTCGTATAACGAGCTTTCGCAGATAGTCGGAATAGATTCCAAAACGGTTGAAGTCTATATTCAGCTTTTGGAGCAGTGTTACATCATTTTCCGTTTGCCTTCGTTTAGACGGAATATGCGTAACGAATTGAAAAACAGTAAAAAAGTTTATTTTTACGATAACGGAATACGCAATGCCTTGATTTCCAATTTTTCACCAATCGAAATCAGGACCGATACTGGTGCTTTGTGGGAAAACTTCATTATTTCTGAGCGCCTGAAATTTACCGAATACAATGACGTTTGGTCGAATCGTTATTTTTGGAGAACGAAAGAGCAAAACGAAATCAATTATATCGAGGAACGTGATGGGACACTTTATGCATACGAATTCAAATTCAATCCAAAGAAAAAGGTTAAAATTCCAAATTCGTTCTTGCAAAATTATCCGACAGCGGTGTTTAAGGAAATCACGCCTGAGAATATGGAAGACTTTATCTTGTTGTAATCGGCCTTATCTTTTTCTCATCTCAAAAACTACGGCATGTTGCAATGTCTCGTTTGTATCGAATTGAATGTAATAATGTCCGTCTTTTTGACTTAATGTGGCCTTTCTATTGCTGCATAACACTTTGATTTTTCCTGTCTTAAGCGAGAAGAACTTGTCAAAGGCGATTTGCTCAGGCAAGGCTTCGTTTTCATCAAGCAGATAGATGGCATAAACCTTGCCGCCTTTCTGTGTGAAACGGATTTTGCCATCGACGTAGGGATAAATCGGGCGTGTGCCGTAAATGGCTTCGCCGTTGGCTTTCATCCACTGGCCGATTTCGTGCATGCGTTCAACGGCGGTAGGAGGTAATGTGCCTTCAGGACTTGGACCGACATTCAGCAGATAATTGCCGCCTTTGGCCACGATGTCAACCAACAGGTGAATGATTCTGTTGGTGCTTTTGTAAGTGTCTGTTTCGACATACGACCATGAGTTGCCCATCGACATGCAGGTCTCCCAAGGGTAGGGTAGAAGCGTGTCAGGAACCTGTTGCTCAGGTGTTTGGTAGTTTTCGTATTTGCCGTGAACTGAGCGGTCGACGATAAGGAGGTCGGGGTTGTTTTCGCGGGCCATGGCAGCGATTTTCGGCATGTTTACATCCTGAATCCAGCCTTGGCAGCCCAGCCATTCGCGGCACTCGTCGTCAATGCTCCATTCGGGACGCACCCAGCCGCCATCAAGCCAAAGAATGTCGATGTCGCCGTAGTTGTGGGTCAGTTCGTGTAATTGCCTGTAAGTGAAGTCGCAGTATTTCTGAAAACGCTCGGGATGAAGTTTCGGGTCGTAATTGACGTTGCGGTCGGGTGTGGCCCATTCGGGAGCCCAGTAATCGGGGCAATGCCAGTCGGGTTTCGAGAAATACAGGCCAGTCCAGAAGCCTTGCTCGCGGAAGGCCTTCACGATTTCGCCCGTGATGTCGGTTTTTTCGTTTTTCGAGAAGGGACAGCTCGGATCAGTGACGGAATAGGTGGTTTCCTTGGTGTCGTACATGCAGAATCCGTCGTGGTGTTTGGTGGTGAAGACCACATATTTCATGCCTGCTTCCTTTGCCAAGGCTGCCCATTCCTGTGGGTTGAATTTCATGGGATTGAATGTCGTGTTAAGGTTTTGATAATCATGTTTGTAATCCACATAATTGGCTCCGTTTCTATTAATCCAAGGTTCGTTGCAGATTGACCATGATTCCACCACGCCCCATTGCGAATACATGCCCCAGTGCATCATGAAGCCGAATTTCAGGTCTTGCCATTCGCTGATGCGGTTGAGGATAATGGGGTCGGTCTCAGGGTCTTGTTCGGTTTGCGAGAATGCTGGCACGAAAGCCAAGGCAAACAATAAGGTTAGAAGATGCTTTTTCATAGTGTTGATTTTTGTTTGCTGATATTCAATGAACTACAAATTTTACAGATTGAAAGAATTTTTTCTTCCGCAGATGCCGCTGATTTGCGCAGAGATTTTTTAACCGCAGATTACGCTGATGACGCAGATTTTTCGCAGATGATTTTTGGATGCGCAAGCGCATGAATTGTCACAGATTGGCTGACGCGGCAAAGAAAATGAGCGGTTGCGAATTTTCAAATAACAAGGTTTTGTGAATCGTTTTGAAAGTTTTGTGAATAAAAAATCACCGTCTCGACCATTCCTTTTCAGAATGAATCAAGACGGTGTAGGTTCGTGTATGACAATTGATTAGTTTTGAGTCATCATCTGCTTTACTTCCTTTGCTTTCACGGTGATGATGTTGCCGTTTTCGTCGCAGAGGCAGAAAGTTCCGTTTGAACGGCTGCGCATGAGGAGCAGTCTTTTGAGTGAGAGGTCGAGGCCGCTCATCAGTTTTTTGGTCAGAGGTGAAACTTCGCTTTTATTGGCATTAACTTTTACTGTTGTCATTTTGTCTGATTGTATTAAATTTCTCTTCGTTGTAAATCTTAATCGCATCGTTGTTTCCTTCGGCGATGATTTCGCTCGGAATGTTGGAATTGTCGATGAGTACAAAGTAATCCACCACAGGGCAATAGAGGTTGAACAGGTTGCGGATGCCCATGGTATAGCGCCTTCTGATGATGCTTTCCTCCACATTGTGGCCGCCGTTCTTGACACGTTCGGCAACGCGTTTGATGGCCAATTCGGGGCTTTGCAGCCAGAAATACATCAGATGGACATTATAACCGACTTCCTTGGCCTGTTTCACCAGACTATGGTAGGTTTTTGAAGCCAGGGTGGTTTCGATTGCAAAATCGGATTTCTCTGAAATGTGTTTTTTGATGCGCGAAATCATCAGGCGGCCAGCGGCGAATTGTGCGCTGTCGGGGTTGAGCGGCGAAAGGCCTTTGGCAATGGCATCGCTATTGACGAACTCCGTACATTGCAGAGTTTCAGGTAATACGGTCAGCGATGCTGTGGTCTTGCCTGCTCCATTACAGCCTGATATGATGTATAAGTTAGGCATTAAAAAAACAAATTTCTCTCGTTTTGATTGGCAATTTCTGTGCCATATCGGCTGCAAAAATAGGCTTTTATTCAAAACGCGCAACACTTTTCCACAAATTTCCACAACTTTTCTCACCTTAAAAGCTTCTTTTTTGTCGAAATCAATCATTTGGCGGTATGTGACAAAAAAGTTGTATCTTTACCGCCTTAATTAATTAGAATGAAGAAAACGGTCTTGATATTCGGGATTTTGTTGCTTGCAGTTGCGGCCTGCCAGAAAAAGGTGGAATATCCCATTGAGCCGAAGATTGCCTACACGGGTTTCACCTATCTGATTAATACCGACAGCACTTTCAGCGGACAGGGCATCCTCTCGTTTTCCTATACCGATGGCGATGGCGATCTTGGTCTTGATGTGAGCGATTCCTTGCCGCCATTCAACAACAATAGCCCTTATTATTACAACTTAATCATTGATTATCAAAAGTTTGAAAACGGAGCGTTTCATAGTGTGCCCTTGTTGAGCTGGAATCAGGAAACGCAAAGTTTCGATACAGTGAGTTTCAATGCGCGTTTCAAGCGGTTGCTTGCTGGCGACGACCCTAAGCCGATTTCAGGCGTCATGGATTACACGCTGTTTGTGCAGAATCCGTTTTCGCCTAACGATACGGTGCGTTTTGCCGTGAAAATCATCGACCGCGCCTTGCACGAAAGCAATGTTATTGTGACGGATTCGATTTATACTAATCCGCAGTTTTTCAAATGATTAAATTCTGATTTATGAAAAGATACACATTTACCCTTTTAGCTGGTTTGCTGCTGTTTTTCGGTCTGCAATTGCAGGCGCAAAACATTGATGCCAAGCATTACGAAATCCATCTGAATCATTTCGATTTTACCGAGAAGACCATCGAAGCCGAGACTTTCGTGACTTTCGAGGTTACGAAGCCGACGCAATCAGTCGCTTTGGAACTCAAATCGCTGGAGGTCAGTTCGGTGACAAGTACCGATGCCGATGTTTCAGGTTTTTCGCAAGAAGATGACAATCTGGTAATTAATTTCTCCGCACCATTGGATTCGGGCAGCGAAATCACGCTCGACATCGTTTATGGTGGCCGCACTTTCAACGAATCGTGGGGTGGTGTGCATTGGAATGGCGAGTATGTCTATAATTTAGGTGTCGGCTTCGATAGCCAGCCGCACAATTTGGGCAAAACTTGGTTCCCGTGCGTTGATAATTTCACAGACAAAGCCAAATATGATGTTTTTGTGACGGTTGCCGAACCTAAAAAAGCCGTTTGCGGAGGCAATCTCATTGAAACCATTGACAATGGCGATGGTTCCGTAATTTGGCATTGGGCGGAAGAACAGCCCATTTCTACTTATCATATTTCATTTGCCGTTGGTGAGTTTGAATTGTGGGAAGATGTTTATCAAGGCCTTGAGCGCGACATTCCCATTACGGTTTACGCCAAGCCTAATCAGATTGAAAAGGTGCCAGGCTCTTTTGTCAACATCAAGGAAATCGTGCGTTTTTTTGAAGATTGTTTCGGTGCATATCCTTTCAACCGCATTGGCTATGTGAGCACGTCGCAAGGTTGCATGGAAAGTGTCGACAACATCGCTTTTGCAAGTTCGCTGATTGACGGCACAACATCAGGCGAAGACTTTGTGGCGCACGAACTTTCTCACATGTGGTTCGGCAACAAGGTGACTTGCGCCACGGCTGAGGATATGTGGCTCAACGAAGGTTTTGCCCAGTTCTGCGGCATGTTCTATACGGCAGGTGTTTACGATGAAGCCACTTTTCAAGCTGCCATGTCGGATTTGATTACAACCATCACCACATGGAGCAACAACGAGCAGAACTGGATTCCGCTCAATCAGATTCCTTTGGACATGACCTACGACACGAAAGCCGTCTACGAGCGCGGTGCCGTGATTGTCAACACCTTGATGAATTACCTTGGTCGCGAAAAGTTTCTGGAGTTTTTCCGCAAATATTTCGCGCAATACGAGTATCAGGTCATGAGTTCCGAGCAGTTGCTCGATTTCCTTTCGGCAAACAACGACTTCCCGTTGGACGATTTCTTCAACACTTACGTCTTTACCCCCGGAATGCCGCATTACGATTTGCAGTTGGTTAATGTTAAGGATTTGCAGAACGGGAAGTATGAAGCTGCTTTGAAATTGAATTACAGACATATCGGCTCGACATACGTTTGCCCGAATAGCAGGATTGAGGTGACTCTGTTGGGCGCAGATGGCGAATCAGAGACCAGATTGATGGATTTTCCAATGGGTGTTGATAAGTCTGTCAGTCTTGATTTCATGCCCGTTGATGCTTTCGCCGATTATGACAACCATTTTCTTGATGGCAAGACCGATGGCAATTATATGCTGAAAAAGACGGGAAAGACTTCGTTTGCCAATTTCCAGGCCGAAGTGAAAACCATCACCGATTCAACTTTGCTACGTGTTGAGAATCATCTCGTTGGTCCAAGCGATGATCCTGAAATTCCTGCTTTGAAGATTTCGACCAAGCATTACTGGAAAATCTTCCGTCAGGATTATGGCAAGGCCGATATTCAAGGCACTTTCACTTACAGCAAGTCTTTGGATGATGACTTGATTTTCACCGACAACGACTCGGCAACCTTGATATATCGCGCCAACATGAATGAACCTTGGCATGAAATCCCGTACACGCTGAATCCGCAAAGCAATTGGAAAATGGGCCAGTTCTTTGTCGATGATTTGCAATCGGGCGAGTATTGCATTGCCGTTTGGGACAAGGAACACATTGGCGTTGCCGAAATGATGGAGAGCCAGCGCATGAAGGTCTATCCTAATCCTGCTGAGAGCCAAGTCAATATACAAATGAAGGACCTTTGCAATGGTCAAATCGTCATTTGCGACAGCCAAGGCAAAACGGTACGTCAGATTGCCTTTGAGCAATGCGACCGTATGACCCTTGCAACCGAAGGTTTGGCGAAAGGCCTTTATCTTGTGAAACGTACCGATGAAAATGGCACGGTTTTGGAAATGGAAACACTCATTATTAAATAGGTGAGCAAATCGGTTTACATATTGAACACGAGACAACGAGGTCGCGGGAATACGAGTCATCTCGAAATCCCGCAATCTCGCAGCCTCAAAATCCAAATTGAAGTTTAATTTTGAACAGTTACATAAATGATTTATATACTATGAACAGACACATTATTAAAGTTTTAGCGTTTGTCGCTATTGTCGTGGTTTTTGCTTCGTGCAACAAAACGAAATCAGAATGGACCAATTTCTATGGTTATACGGCTGCCGATGTTGTGGGGACATACGTCTTTTCTGCATCGCCTGAAGCCTTTGAAGGCTATACCGAAGGCACATATTGCATCTTGTGCAGAGATGCGCAAATCAGCATTTCCGGTGGTGACAATACCGTCAGGGTTAACATTGATTGCCCTGACCACAACTACAGCAAATCTTTTTTGGGCAAGGCTCCGTTGAATCCGAACGATTTCCTGATTGACATCAGGGGGAATGTCCAGTCGGCTGGTTACAGGAAATGCCTTGTGAACCGTTTGCAGACAAGGGTGTTGAAGAACAATGAAAATAAAATCAGACTTGTCGGTGCAGGCATCAAGGATTTGTACAATATCAATGAGCACTACATTTATGACCCGACGCATCAGTTTATTCTTGATACAGTCATCGACACCACTTTGTTCAGCTCGACGAATTACTATTTTGACGTAATCAAGGAATGAACATTAATTGGTTTTCGGTTTTCAGTTATCAAAAATTGTGAAACTGATAACCGTGAACTGATAACCGAAAACCAAATATAAATCTTTGAATTTTAAATCATTAAATATTAAATTACATGAAAAAATTAATCTTTACCCTCGCCATCGCAATGGTGGTATGCAGCAGCGGCAACGTTTTTGCCCAGCGTAGCGACAGAATGGCCAAGGCCAAGGCATTTGCACAACAGCGTTTCCAAAAGGACGGCGACGGCTTGTTTGAGCCTGTTTCGGCGAACTTCTCAGGACTATTAGCAGATTTCCGAGTGACTTATTCTTATGATGAATATGACTATTATCTTCTCGAAGAATTGACCCAAATCAAGGAAAGTGGTAATTGGGAAGACTACGAAATGGTCACCTACGAATACGACTGGATGGGCAATCCGTCATTGATTTTGGACAAATACTGGGAAGATGGCAACTGGGAGAATGAATCACAGCAAACCTGCACTTATAATAATGACGGCACCCCCGATGAGTTCATTGTCCAAGTTTGGGATGATGACACTTGGGTGAACAAAACAAAAATCAATTACACTTACACCGATGATGTAACCCGTATTCTTTATAGCGATTGGAGCGGTGTTTGGAATGCCGATGAAATGTACACTATCACCTATTCGATGGATGGCTATGAAATGGTGGAACAATATATGCAGCAAGGTGCTTGGCAAAACGAAGCAAGAGTATTGGTCAGTTATAATGATGATTTCAACATTGCTACCCAAATCGTTCAGGAATGGGAAGACAACAGTTGGGCCAATCTTTTGAGAGACGATTACAATTATGATGGTCTGCTTTATACTTCTGTCATGTCTCAAAATTGGGATGGCGATTGGTGTGAAATGGAAAAGAAAGTATATGAATATGATGACAACGGGAATGCCATTCATGGTGACGCTTTTGTGAAAATTGACGAGCAGAACTGGGAAAGTTATCCATGCAACATTGAAATGTCATACGCATACAACGAGAAGAGCAAGGTGTTTATGGCTTCGAAAGTTGAGATGGTTTATGCCGACATTACCCTCTCCACCAACGAAATGACGCAAAACACCGCTTTCAACCTCTATCCGAACCCAGCCAACGACATGATTAGCGTTGATGGCGAAGGCTTCGAAAAGGCTGAAATCTACAACATCGCTGGCCAGAAGGTGATGGAAAGCAGCAATGCCCAGATTGATGTCAAGGCTTTGCAGGCTGGCGTCTATATGGTGAAGGTCTTCGGCAACGGCTCAAGCGAAATGCTGAGAGTGGTGGTGAAGTAATATTGTCTAATGGTTATCAGTTTTCGGTTTACAGTTTTCATTTTGCTAATGATTGTAAACCGAAAACCGAAAACTGAAAACTGAAAAACCGAAAAGTTTTAAATCTTTGAATTTTAAATTATTAAATCCTACAAATATGAAGAAATTAATCTTTACTCTCGCCATCGCAATGATGGTATGCAGCAGCGGCAACGTTTTTGCCCAGCGCAGCGACAGAATGGCCAAGGCCAAGGCAATTGCACAACAGCGTTTCCAAAAGGACGGTGACGGTTTGTATGAACCTGTTTCAGCAAATTACGCTGATGGTGTTGATAATTATTTGGTTACGTATTCCTACGATGAATATGACTACTATCTCCTTGAAGAGCTGACGCAGAAAAAAGTCGGCAGCAATTGGGAAAATTATGAATTGATAACCTACGAATACGACTGGAGTGGCAACCCGTCGATGATTTTGGTCCAAGAATGGGAAAACGGTGCTTGGGTGAATGAGGAAATTCAAAACTGCACCTATAATAATGAAGGTATGCCTGATGAAGTCATTATCCAGGAATGGGAAAACGGTGCCTGGGTGAATGAAGCGAAAGAGAATTACACCTATACCGATGATGTCACCCGCATTCTTACCAGTGAATGGAGCGGTGTCTGGAACGCTGAAGACCTGATTACCATCACCTATTCGATGGATGGTTACGAAATGGTGGAACAATACATGCAGCAGGGCGCTTGGCAGAATGAAGCCAGAATGCTCGTCAGCTATAATGATGACTTCAACATTGCCGTCGAAATCGTTCAGGAATGGGAGGACAACAGCTGGGTCAATGTCATGAGAATGAACTATAACTACGAAGGACTGGTCTATACTTCGGTAATGTATGACCTTTGGACTGGCGATTGGGGCGAATTTGCAAAGACGGAATATGCTTACGATAACAACGGTAATGCTAAGGAAGGTGTTGCTTATGTGATGATTAACGGTGAATGGATGGGTGGTTTCGCTACCGATATTACCATGCCTTACGCTTACAATGAGAAGAGCAAGGTGTTTATTGCCTCGGAAGTGACCATGGATTATGCCGACATTACCCTCTCCACCAATGAGATGACCCAGAACACCGCCTTCAACCTCTACCCGAACCCAGCCAACGACATGATTAGCGTTGATGGCGAAGGCTTCGAAAAGGCTGAAATCTACAACATCGCTGGCCAGAAGGTGATGGAAAGCAGCAATGCCCAGATTGATGTCAAGGCTTTGCAGGCTGGCGTCTATATGGTGAAGGTCTTCGGCAACGGCTCAAGCGAAATGCTGAGAGTGGTGGTGAAGTAATATTGTCTAATGATTATCAGTTTTCGGTTTTTCAGTTTACTGATGACTGTAAACCGAAAACTGATAACTGTAAACTGAAAGCCAAAAAAGTCTTAAATCTTTTGAATTATAAATTTATAATCCTACAATTATGAAGAAATTAATCTTTACTCTCGCCATCGCATTGATGGTGTGCAGCAGTGGAAATCTATTTGCCCAAAGCACCGATAGGATGTCCGAAGTTAAGGCCTTTGCACAACAACGTTATCAACAAGTCGGAAGAGGCGTTTATGAGCCCGTTTCGGCAACTTACAATAATCCTGAATATTTGGATAATTACAATGTAACTTACACTTACGATGAGCAATGTCGTCTCTTTCAGGAGCAGTTGCACTGTAGATTTGGTACTTACCAAACTACTTATGATTATACTGAGACGAACCAAGTGTCAGTAGCTTTGGAGAAATATCAAAATGGTGACGATTGGTACAATAAATCCAATCAGACTTATGCCTATGACACGGATGACAGAATAGAGGAAATCATTACTCAAAAATGGAATGATACCGATTGGGTGAATGAGAAGAAAGAGTCTTATACCTATAGTGAGAATGTGACGAGTATTCTTTATAGTATATGGAATGGTGCATGGGATCCCAAGGAGTTATATACAATTACTTATTCCACAGATGGATATGAAATCCTAAATCAGAATTGGAATGGCTCCACGTGGGGGAACAGCAAAAAAATTGAGATTACGTTAAACGAAAACCATGGTATAATAAAAGAGGTCAGTTATGAATGGAGGTGGGGTAATTGGTATGAGAGTTATGTGACAGAATATGTTTACGGGGGGCTGGTCTATACTTCAATTCATGTCTCACGGAATGGTGGTGAAGAATTTCTCACGATAAACTATGGGTATGATGGCCACGGAAACGCAACCCATGCTAAGGTAAATGTGTCACCATCACAACTAATGAATTATAAACTTGTCGTTTATATGCCATACGCTAATAATACGAAGAGTAAGGAAATTAAAATTCTATATGGAGAGGGTTATCCGGAAGTAATAAGCATGAATTACGATGAAATCTTCCTCTTTACCAACGAAATGACGGAAAACACTGCTTTTAACCTCTACCCGAACCCAGCCAACGGCATGATTAGTGTTGATGGCGAAGGCTTCGAAAAGGCTGAAATCTACAACATCGCCGGCCAGAAGGTGATGGAAAGCAGCAATGCCCAGATTGATGTCAAGGCTTTGCAGGCTGGCGTCTATATGGTGAAGGTCTTCGGCAACGGCTCAAGCGAAATGCTGAGAGTGGTGGTGAAGTAATATTGTCTAATGGTTATCAGTTTTCGGTTTACAGTTTTCATTTTGCTAATGACTGTAAACCGAAAGCTGTAAACTGAAAAACCGAAGAGTATTAAATCTTTGAATTTTAAATCATTAAATTCTATAAATATGAAGAAATTAATTTTTACTCTCGCCATCGCAATGATGGTGTGCAGCAGCGGCAATTTGTTTGCTCAAAGCAGCGACAGAATGTCTGAAGTAAAGGCCTTTGCTCAACAGCATTTTCAGAAAGATGGTGAAAGTGTGTATGAACCCGATTCGATGATTTATCATATTTCATATACAGGGTATGAAAACAATAAAACGATAATTTATTCTTACGATGAACAATGCCGTCTCTTTCAAGAGGTTTTAAAGTTAAATCATTCGAAAATGGAACTGACCACCTACGGATATAGCAGCGTAGATATGGTGTCTTCTACTTTGTTACAGAATTATGGCGAAGATGATATTCTGGAGAATGTATCTAATCAGTCTTTTACCTATGATTTTGAAAACAAAATTCAGGATATTCTCACTCAAAAATGGGAGAATGACACTTGGGTGAATGAGAAAAAAGTGTCTTACACCTATAATGGAAATGTCGATAGTGTTCAGTTCAGTGAATGGAGTGGCGCATGGAATCCTGTAGAATTGTACATCATTTCTTATTCCTCGGATGGTTATAGCATTTTGAAAAAGCGTATGAACGGGAACACGTGGGAAAATCGTGACAGCATAGTTGTGACATTAAATGAAAATCACAGCATTGTTAATGAGTCCACATATAGTTGGATTGCCTCTTGGGGTGCATGGGCTGCTGACTGTGTTATAGAATATACTTATGACGACCTGGTTTATACATCAATTGATTATTATCATGATGGTGGTTCGGTGAAATTTCTTACTATAGAATATGAGTATGATAACCGTGGAAATGCTACACATGCTACTTTTACTTATTTTGAAGAACATTTAATGGGGTATGTTCTTGATTTTCAGTTACCATACGATAATAATACAAAGTGTAAGGAAATTATTGTTCCATTTGGCAAACTTGATGAGGTGACCATGACTTATGCCGATATCTTCCTTTCCACCAATGAAATGGCAGAAACCACCGCTTTCAGCCTCTATCCGAACCCAGCCAACGACATGATTAGCGTTGATGGCGAAGGCTTCGAAAAGGCTGAAATCTACAACATCGCTGGCCAGAAGGTGATGGAAAGCAGCAATGCCCAGATTGATGTCAAGGCTTTGCAGGCTGGCGTCTATATGGTGAAGGTCTTCGGCAACGGTTCAAGCGAAATGCTGAGAGTGGTGGTGAAGTAATTCATCCTTTTAATTGATTACAAATTGGGCGGGGTGTAAATCTCGCCCTTTTTTATGGAATCATTGGTGAAATCATTTGTTTTTGCAGCCAATCAAAGACAAAGTCAATGATTGTGCGAGACGAATGTAATGCCAGATTCCAAAATCGCACTACTCCTGTGGATACCACACTCTGGACTGGATGCATGGGCAGGATGCTTTCCTGCATCAAAACCTACAAGAAAAAAAATCACCGCAGGCAAAGTCTGCGGTGATGTGAATTTATCAAATCTTGCACTAAATCCTGTAAAGGTTTTTCAGGACTGGTTAAAATATGCATTTAGTTGTTTTTCAAGCTGAATAAGTTGACAGAGAGATTGCCATAAACGGCATGAGACGTGCAAACGCCACCTATTTCAAGCCAATTGATAGGCTTTACCGAAATGCCAAGACCATAGTTGAAATGGTTATAGATGTCTTCGCATTCATAACTGTGGAAAAGCTCATTTGATTCAATGATGAGTGTGCTACAGTCTGTAATTCCAGTAGTTTCGTTGCTATAGCCAACCATAGGTGTAATGTTAAGCCATGGTCTGACAGGAATCTTGTAACCCAGATTGATGGTCAAAGCTGTATGGTCATGATATACAATCGGAGCAATCTCTCTGGCCATTCTGTGTTCAGGAGATTGGTAAATGAAGTCAAGATAAATACCTGCCATGGAAAGACTCAGGCCTACTCCCAAATCAGAATAGGTTTTGTTGATTTGTCCATTAGCAAAGTCATAACCGACTGCGCCGACATTGACACCGATGGTAAAATCTTTATTGTTTTGCGAAAAATCGAACCATTGTGCTTTTGCGCTACTGACAAAAAAACCTAAAAGCACTAATAAAACAATTGATTTCTTTATTGTATTCATTTTAATAAGTTTGAAATAAAAAGGGAGCCGCAGGCGACTCCCTAATTTGATTTTTATCATGTTTACATCATCAGGAAGCTCATCATAACACCAGCTGCGACGGCTGAACCGATAACGCCAGAGACGTTTGGTGCCATAGCATGCATCAGGAGGTGGTTCGATGGGTCGTACTTCTGACCTTCAACTTCAACGACACGGGCACTGTCAGGAACGGCTGAAACGCCGGCAGCACCAATCATAGGATTGATCTTTTCCTTCAGGAACAAGTTCATGAACTTGGCACCAAGCACACCGCCAGCGGTAGCCACTGCGAATGAGCAGGCACCGAGGATGAAAATCTTGATGGAACTTGGGGTCAGGAACACGGATGCCTGTGTGGAAGCACCCACAGTGAGACCCAAAATCATGGTCACGATATCGATCAAAGG
>CALGBV010000254.1 GCA_937884015.1 uncultured Bacteroidales bacterium | reverse complement strand
CTGGCCAGCAGCGTAGTCTTCACCATCATAATCAATAAAGAGATTGCTGATAGTGTGGTTCTTTCCGTTGAAGCAACCTCTAAATTGTCGGTAGTTTCCACCAGCAATAGGAATCCAGTTTGTGCCTCCATTCAACTCCGGACCGCAAACGCCCGACAGGTCGATGTCGTTGCCTAATTCAAAGAAAGCGCCTGCGGCATCGGCCGGAATCTTCTCGCCGGCTCCCAAGGATTCACCTGCGGCATTGCACCAGTAGAAACCTTCGCGTTCGCCTTCATTCACTTTTTCAGCCAGATAAGCGAGTTGAGCGGCAGTGGTGATGGTATAGACCACCGGTTTGGCAAGATAGACGGTCTTTGATGAGGTGTTATAGGTATAGGTCATCGCAACCTCGCCTTCGCTTGTAATGGTGAAGGTATTGCCGTCGTTCGAGACCATTTCCGAAGGATCAGCCGCCCAAGCCTGAGCGCTGTTCACCGTGAAGCTGCTGGTGACTGCATCTGCGGGTTCGCCATCAGCCAGGAAGATTGGTTCGGCAGCGGCAACCGATGCATCGGCATCCTTCATGCAGTTGAGGCGCGGATAGCGGTTTTCGCTGTAGTACCATGCAATATTGTCAGCGCCAAACAAGTTGTCGGCTATCATTTCGCTGGTAAGGAGGCCTGTAGCATATACATCACCCACAAGGCTCATCTGCTTGTCGTAATAGCAGTTTGTCATCGAACCATTATCATCAGGGCAAATGGCAGCTGCAAAATTTTCCATGGCAATTTGTCCGATATTGTAGCAGTTGCTGATGGTGCCATTCCAACTATTGTATTCGCAAATGCCGCCAATATAACCATTCAATAGAGTTCCCGAATTGAAGCAATCGGTGATAGTACCGCCTTCATTATTTCTACTGCAAATACCTCCAATATAAGTTTCAGAATCATAAGCCATTATATTCACAGCATTATGGCAGTTGCTGACCGTAGCATGATTGACATAGCAAACGATGCCAGCAAGAGCATTGGAGCCTTTAATTGAGCCTTCAACCGTGAGGTTGCTGATGGAACCGCCATTCACAGCATAGAACAAGGCCGACCAATTACGTCCCTCATAATCAATATACAAATTGCTGACAGTGTGTCCATTGCCGTTGAAATAGCCCATGAACCCGGTTTCGCTGCCACTTTCACCAGGATCAGCACCTATAGGGAACCAGTTGACGTCTTCATCATCTTCACCTATGCCTGCGCCACAGACTTCTGACAAGTCGATGTCGTTGGTCAGGGCGAAGAAATTGCCGTTGGCGTAGGCATTCACTTCGCCGACAACAGTTTCGCCATCATCATCAAGCCAGTTGAAAGGTTGACCTGTGCCAACATGTTGGGCAAGGTAAGCGAGTTGTGCAGCAGTGCTGATGTCATACACGGTTGGGATATTTAAGCTGACGGTCTTTGTAGCCGAACCGATGGTTGCGGTGAGTTGCACGACACCATTACCGACAACAGTGACTGCACCATCATTAGCAATGGTCACAATGCCATCAGGCGAAGCCGTCCAACCATCGTTTTCGCCGCTTGAAGTGATTGGCGTCACTTGGAAACTGCTGCTAAAGACATCGCTCACATTATCATCGGCATTCAGAATGACAGCATGTGCATTGACCACGGCCACATCGCTGTCATCCATGCCAGCCAAGCGCGGATACAAGCCGTTTTCATAGACCCAGTTGGCATTATCATTGCCAAACAACTCGTTGCTTGTGGTCATCTGGCTTGTGTACATGCCTGTGGCATTGTTGTCAGAAGCAAGGCACATCTGCTTGTCGTAGTAGCAGTTGATGACATTACTGGACTCGCTGCGGTCTCCGCCTTTATCGACAAAACCGCCACCGCCTCTGGTGTAGCAAATGGCACCAGCCTGAAAGCCGGAAACCTGACCGATATTGTAGCAGTTGGTTATTGAGCAATAATAACGGTCTTCTTCCCAATCGTAAGAAGTGTCGGCATCACCACAAATGCCGCCGGCCTTACTGTCGGCAGTAACAGCACCCGTGTTATAGCAGTCTGTAATGGCACCATAAATGTCATCCTCATAAACATATGTATTGGAGGCGCAAATGCCGCCTGCATTCTCCAAACCGGCAACGACACCCGCATTGTAGCATTTCAACACATTGCTATAGTTTTCCGCGCAAATGCCGCCTGCATAATAGCCTTCGATGTCAGCCGTGTTGTAACAGCCCTGAATAGTGCCATAATTCTGTCCGCAAATGCCGCCTACATAAAAATACCAATATTCATCTTCGTTGTAATTCATGACACCTGAATAATGCGAATTGCTAATGACTCCGGAATTACCGCCAACAAGACCACCTATATATATATCAGGGTATTGGTTTTCGTCCCTATTGGCGACAATGGTCACACTGCTGCTGCAATTATCAAGTTCGGCTTCCGACAAGATTCCGCAGATGCCGCCAATATAGATGTTATTTTGGATACCTTCGCATGAAACCGACCCCTCTACATTCAAGTTGCTGATGCTGCCACCAACGACCAAGCCAAACAGTCCTTGGTTCATGGTGACGTCTTCAGCATTGATGTTCATCGTGATGGTATGGTTGCCGCCATCGAAATGGCCACTAAAAGGAAGATAAATTTCCTCCTCACCATCATATATCCCAATCGGTGTCCAGTTGTCTTCACCCAGATCAATGTCGTCGGTAACGGTGAAATATTTGCCTTGGCAGGAAATGCCACGAGTAACAAAGTCGGCCAAGGCTTCCATGTCGCTCTTGCAAGTGATGAGGTATGGGTCTTCTTCCGTGCCTTGGGTATTGAATGGGAGTGCCGCAGCATTAAGTCTTATCTTTTTCGATGCATCGCCATAGGTACCAATCAACGTAACCACACCAGAACCCGTTGTGGTGCAAGTGCCATTGCTGATTGTGGCAGGACCTTCAACCGTCCAGACACCCGTTGAAGGAAGCGTGAACTCTCCCATGACGAAATCGGCAGTCGTACCTTCTTCCAAATTGACCGGAGCAGTTGCTATGGTTGCCCACTCGTTCATGACGCCATTGGTTTTCATGCAATTCTGCACAGGATAACGACCTTCAGCATACGAGAATACATTAAGATAAAAACCACTTGAAGAACCTGATGTCATTTGACTTGTAGTGAGTCCTGTTGCTCCAGAATGGCTGTCACCAATAGGGCACAGCTGGTTGTCATAATAGCCATTAAATATTGAACCATTGCCGACACAAGCACCTACACAAGCACCGACATTTTGCGAACCTTCGGCTGCCGAAACATATCCAATGCTGTAATTGTACTGCACTGATTCAGTGTTTTGTCCAAGCAGGCCACCAACATAATCGCGGCCTGAAACAATACCCGTGTTAATGTTATAATTTATATAATAAACATTGCGGCCGGCAATGCCACCGATATAATTTCCCGATTCCGAATCTAAACAAGTTCCAGTGACCGAACCATTATTAATACATTCATTGATATGGCAATAAAAATTAATATGTCTTGTGTTGTCGCCACAAATGCCACCTACATAGTTCGTTCCAACCACATCGCCGTTGTTGATGCATTGCAGAACATATCCGTAATTTACACCGCAAATGCCTCCTGTGTATTCATTTCCAAAGACAGCACCAGTGTTTACACAAGACTTAATATATTCATAATCGTTGGGTGATGAGGCATAATTGACACCTGCAATACCTCCTGTCGATACATTTCCATGAATCTCGCCATCATTGCGGCAGTCGCTGATTTTACCCCCCAAACTATTATAACTATCATCACCATTATCGCCGACAATGCCGCCTGTCATACAATCGCCATATACGGCTCCATGGTTTATACAGTTGTCAACATAAGTTAAATAATTCGATGATGCATTGATATAGCCAACAATACCGCCAACTTTATTTTGACCATGAACTTCGACATAATTATGACAATTTACAATTCCATAATTGTACGCTTCACAGCCACAGATACCTCCGACATTGTCCTTTCCATTGACATAGCCATAGACAGATAAATTTTTAATTGTATATGTACTAGAATTACCATATACGAATCCAAAGAGTCCCTGATAGTTCACCTCCTCTTTATCAATATACAGTCCTCTGATTGTATGATTGTTGCCGTCAAAATAGCCCTGAAAAGAAGTTGTATTGTTTCCTATCGGTGTCCATTGATTGCTTTCACTGCCATTCAGATTGATATCATTCATCAGCTTGAAATAAACTCCTTGGAAAGGGGAACCCATTTTTACAAGCATCGACAACAACTCGAGATCTTCGGCGGTGTATATTTCATAAGGCGAAGAAGATGTTCCACTGCCTAGCCAGTTGTCAAAACCTGTAACAAACAACGTAACGGATTTCGACACGCCGTTCTTGCTTGCCGTCAAGGTCAATTCGCCATTCTTATTATTTAAGGTAACAGCATTGCCATTCAGCGTTGCTCTTGAAGCTGGCTCAACAGTCCAAATGACACCTTCATATTGGCCAAGCGTAAAGTCCTGCGTCACATGATTGGGGCTGTCGCCCTCTGCCAAATAGATTGGCATAGCCTTGACGAGCACCAAGTCATCGTCGCCGAAGCCTGCCAGATACGGATAAAGGCTCTCGGATTCCACCCAGTTGGTGGCATCGTTAAACAGGCTGTTCGAAACCATGTCAGATGTTGTCAAGCCTTGACCGACTTCGTTTGAACCTGCAACACCCATCTGGTTGTCGAAATAGCAGTTTGTGCGTGTTCCATGAGAAGAATTTGAAAAACCGACATTAGTTCTCCCTAGCAAAGCACCAGCCGAATAACAATTTGCCGTAATTGAACTACTTCCTATGTTACGTACACCACCATACACGACATAGCCAGCGATTGAGCCCATATTGTAGCAATTGGTGATAGACCCATAATTCACATCGCTCAAACCGCAAAGTGCTGAATTTGAACTATTAGATTGGGTTGCAGACAGATTACCCAAATTAAAGCATTGGGACACGGCACCATCATTTTTATAAACGATGCCATCCAAAATAACACTTCCTGTTGCTGACGATGAAATATTTCCCGTATTATAGCAATAACTTATCTCAGAACCAGTATAATTTTGATCGCAGATACCTGCGCCACGATACTTTGTACTGATGTCTGCCTTGTTGCAACAATTCGAAATAGTTCCATTGTTATAATAGCAGATGCCGCCTACATACCATCCATCCAAAGCACCTTCATTCACACAATTGGTAATGGTGGAATTTTCGGCCCAACTGCAAATGCCGCCAATATAAGTGTTGCTTCCTGTTGTTATTATCTGAACCTTATTGCAGCATCCGCTTATTGTGCCGTTGGTCAGCCTTGCACAGACGGAACCTGTATAGTAATTGGCATCGATGCTTCCTTCCAAGGTCAGGTTTCGGATAAAACCATTGGTCACAAAGCCAAACAGTCCCCTGTTATCTTCACTGATATTGTTGATATACAAGCCACTGATGGTTTTTCCATTGCCATCAAAAGCGCCCTTGAATGGTATGCTACTAGTATTGCCTATTGGAGTCCAGCTTGTGCCTCCATTCACATCTGGGCCGCATACACTCGACAAGTCGAGGTTGTCACCAAGGATAAACATTACGTTTTCGCCACCGGCAGGGATGGTCATGTCAGACAGCCTGAATGATGCACCGCTATTGATACCATTCCGGAATGTCACAAAGGTTTCCAAATCGGAAATAGTAACGCCCGAATAGGTGTGGAAAGTGAGCGATGCAGTCCAATTGCTTACCTCTTCCCCTAAAGTCGAACTAAGCTGCACTTCGTATGTGGTGTTTTCCTGCAAGCTGGTTATCGAATAGATTGTTGCGTTTGCATTTAATCCAGTCACCTCGGTCCATGCGTTTTCATCGCCCGACACTCTGTAGCGGACATTCCATCCGGTCTCGTCGCCTCTTGCCGTCCACGAAAGATTGGCACTATTGGTAGTGATATCTGAGACCTCAAGTCCCTTCGGGCAAGGAATCCCGACAAAGCTCTTGAACTTTGTGTTGGCACGAGAGAAGAAGGTTTCGTTCATCTCGTAGTTATGAAGCGTAGCATCGTAAACCGTACCATCGGAAATAGCGCATGCACCAGCACGGAACACCATGTTTTCGGTGCATTGCCATGAAATAGAAGTATTTCTCTCGTTTCTATCGGATTGGAAGAGAACAAGAATGTTACTCGTTCCGTCCCAGGCAAAATTGCCATTGAGTACAAATTCGTTCCAGCCAACGACTTCGTACTGAGAGCCATCATAAACAAGGGTCATGTTCGAAGCATTAGGTGCCGGAGAACTAACTGCACTTTCGCTGACGTTAGCCATCCAAATCTTGGTTCCAGAGAGGTAGTAGCCAAAGGTACTTTCGCTGTAGAAGGAGATGCTGCCAACAGGTTGGGTAGTCATGCCCGCAGCAGAAAGTTCACTTGCCAAATAGAGTTGCTGACTCAAGGAATTATAGGCTGCGTAACGTAATGGCAGAAAACCATTGGTGCCAGTGCCCGTTCCCAGGGTGAACTCGTAAGGCCCAGAGCCTACATTAGTGTTTTGCGCCTTGCTCCACCCAACTCCGAGGGTTAGCAGCAGGATAAATAGTAGTAGATGTCTTTTCATAATTAAAAATTTATTATATTACTTAATTTATTCAATATCTGCTGTTTAAAGTTATAAATAATATAAAAAAACAAATCCCCATGAAACCTATATCGGCACAAACATATAAAAAATGTAAATGCATATACTTAAATTAAGTATTTTTACTTATCACTTATTTTTTGGGGCAATAACATCCAATTTGACCTTTTTAATAACCAAAACAATCAAAACCCGAAAAACAAATGCCTTCCGGACGCAGATAAGGAGAACCACTTAACCCCTCGACGAAGTCTTGGAATACGCGAAGCGGATTCCCATTCGCAAGATTCGCGAGATTCGCGGTCGAAAAAAAGAAAACTCAGTGGTTGTTATTGACCGCGAATTAGGCGAATCAAGCGAATGTGGCCTTGCTGGCGCAAGCCCCTGCCAGACGCTGACCGTTAATCTCATAGCCCCTCGACGAAGTCTTGGAATACGCGAAGCGGATTCCCATTCGCAAGATTCGCG
>CALGBV010000253.1 GCA_937884015.1 uncultured Bacteroidales bacterium | reverse complement strand
TCTATTGGATTCAGTTCACCGACAAGAATAATTCGCCTTATTCCATTGATAATCCGGAAGCGTATCTGAGCCAAAGGGCTTTGCAGCGCCGTGCCAATCAAGGTATTGCGATTGATGAATACGATATTCCTGTCAATCCGCAGTATTTGCAGGCTGTGGCTGATTGTGGCGCTGAACTTATCAATCCATCAAAATGGCTGAATGGCGTGACGGTGAAAATCACCAATCCTGATGTGCTTGAAGCAGTTAAGGCTTTGGAATTTGTTGAAACGACAAAGGCTTGCGTGAATAATCCGGAGGCGCAACGCATGAAAGAACGTTGGCTGGCGAAGGAAATGGAACTTTTGTCAGTTGATAATCAGTCAAGAGGCTATTATGGCGTGGCTTATACGCAAATCAATCAGCTGAATGGCATTGCTTTGCACGAAAGCGGTTATCAGGGGGAAGGTATGGTCATAGCTGTAATGGATGGCGGTTTCAAAGGTGCCGACAGTCATTCCGCTTTCGACAAAATGCGTGAAGAAGGCCGATTGTTGGGTGCGCGCGATTTTGTCTATGGCAGTACTTCGGTCTATTCCCAGACTGCCCACGGCACATATTGCCTCAGCACGATGGCTGGTTACGAACCGCAGACTTTTGTAGGAACTGCACCAAAGGCATCTTTCTATCTGATTCATACGGAAGACGGCAATCAGGAAAATATCATCGAGGAATATAACTGGGTTTCGGGTGCTGAATATGCTGATAGTCTTGGCGTTGATGTGTGTTCAACTTCCTTAGGTTACATTGATTTCGACATGACTGAGTGGAGTCATCCTTTTGAACATTATGACGGCCAGACCGCTCCGATGACTATCGGCGCAAATATTGCAGCAAGCCGTGGCATGGTTTGCGTGAATGCTGCTGGTAACGAGGGCTGGGGAATATGTACTTTAGGCATCCCGGCCGATTCTGATGGCGTTCTCACTGTTGGTGCTGTCGATGCAGAGGGCTATACTGCAAATTTCAGCTCGGTCGGCCCGACTTTTGATGGCCGCATCAAACCAGATGTGATGGCGAGGGGTGAGCGTACTTATGTAGCAGTTTCTGATGGTGGTTATCAGCATGGTAGTGGAACTTCTTTCGCTTGCCCTGTCATGGCAGGCATGGTGACTTGTTTTTGGCAAGCTCTTCCTAAAGCGACGGCTGCCGAAATCCGTGATGCGGTGCGCAAATGCGCTAGCCGCTCTGAAAATCCTGATCCTAAAAATGGTTACGGCATCCCTGATTTCAAGAAGGGCGTGGCCGATTTTCCTGCCTCCGAATTGCCAAGCGAGGTTACGGAAATCATCAGCGTTTATCCGAATCCATCCGCCGGCAATGTAAAGGTCGCGCTGAAAGAAGGCGTGAAGGCTGAACTTAGCGTTTACGATTACACTGGTCGTTTCGTTTTTGCTCGTCATTTCAACGGCTTGAATCATACATCGTTGGAAAACCGATTGAATGAATTGGGCGCTGGCGTTTACTTCATCAATGTCAGTTCTGAAGTGGGTAGCCAGACTTTGAAGCTGGTAAAAGTGAAGTGAATTTGATGCCTTTTTGAAGTAATTCAGCAATACCTTGTTTGTTTAAAGTGCTATGAAGAAATTGTATTTCATTCTCGTTTTCTTTGGATTTACATTATTGACAAATGCCCAAATCGCATCGAATTTCTATTGGATTCAGTTCACCGACAAGAATAATTCGCCTTATTCCATTGA
>CALGBV010000252.1 GCA_937884015.1 uncultured Bacteroidales bacterium | reverse complement strand
CACCGCCGAGGTGGGTGTTACCGTTTGTCGATTTCACTTCGAACACGCCATCACCCAATTCAAGGATGGAGATATCGAAAGTACCGCCACCGAGGTCATACACAGCGACTTTCACATCGCTCTTTTTCTTATCCAACCCATAAGCCAAAGCAGCGGCTGTAGGTTCGTTGATGATACGGCGCACTTTCAGACCTGCGATTTCGCCGGCTTCCTTAGTAGCCTGACGCTGAGCATCGTTAAAGTAAGCCGGTACGGTGATGACGGCTTCGGTGATAGTCTGGCCGAGGAAGTCTTCAGCGGTCTTCTTCATCTTCTGAAGTGTCATGGCCGAAATTTCCTGTGGGGTGTAGTTCTTACCATCGATGTCGATGCGTGGGGTGTTGTTAGGGCCTTGCACCACTTTATAAGGTACGCGCTTCATTTCGGCCTGAACCTTGTCGTAGGTTTCGCCCATAAAACGCTTGATGGAATAAATGGTGCGCAGCGGGTTGGTGATAGCCTGACGTTTTGCAGGTTCGCCCACTTTGCGTTCGCCATTGTCGGTGAAGGCGACGACAGAAGGCGTAGTGCGGTGGCCTTCGCTGTTGGCGATGACAACCGGTTCGTTACCTTCCATTACTGCCACACATGAGTTAGTTGTTCCTAAGTCGATTCCAATGATTTTTGACATGTTTTTGTTCTCCTATTTATTAATTACTGATATTTTTCTATTCAAATTTTCACTGCCCGCAATTGGGCAACGCGCTTCAATAGTCAATCTTTATGCCAAACAAGAATTGACGCATTTTGTTTTCACTTGAAATGAATGAATTTATTCAAAATATTGAATGTCAATATGTTGAATATAATAAATTGAAACTGACAAAATGACAAAAATGACTGACAAATGATTCGGTTATCTTTTTTTCTTGAAGAAATCCGTCAATAATGAGAGACATTCGTCGTGCAAAATGCCTGTCTGGACCTTGGTTTTCGGATGCAGCATGTTGCCGAAACGCTGGAAACCATTTTTCGGGTCATCGGCGGCCCAAACCACGCGACCCACATGAGCATGTTCCATGGCACTGGCGCACATCGGGCAAGGCTCAAGGGTGACGAAAACCGTACATTCGTCAAGATATTTGGCACCAAGTGCATTCGATGCGGCGGTAATGGCGAGCATTTCGGCATGAGCCGTCACATCGTTCAGCATTTCGGTCTGGTTGTGTGTGCGTGCAATGATTTTGTTGTTGCAAACCACCACGGCACCAATGGGGATTTCGCCTGCCTCAAGCGCAAGTTCAGCTTCGTGATAAGCTTGCTT
>CALGBV010000251.1 GCA_937884015.1 uncultured Bacteroidales bacterium | reverse complement strand
CAAGGTTTTCATGCAGAAATATTCTGCAGGCAAGCCCATCACTCCGGTCGAAGTGACTGGTGAATGCTCAGACACTGGCACCATCATCACTTTCCATCCGGATCCTGAGATCTTCGTGGAGCATCAGGTGTACAAGTATGAGACCCTCGCAGCACGTCTTCGTGAGCTTGCGTACCTCAACAAGGGTATCCACATCAGCTTCACCGACCTTCGTCATGAGGTCGCATCGATCGATGAGCATGGTGTCGAGACCAAGGGCTACAAGAGCGACGTGTTCTATTCTGAGTCAGGTCTCCGCGAGTTCGTAGAGTACCTTGACGCAGGCGCAGAGAGCCTCATCAGCAGCCCGATCTGCATCCAGAACGACAAGATCATCCCTATCGAGATCGCACTCCAGTACAACACTGGCTTCTCTGAGAAGATCTATTCATACGTAAACAACATCAACACCATAGAGGGTGGTACCCATCTCGACGGTTTCAAGAGGGGACTTTCCGGTACTCTCAAGGCTTACGCCGAGAAGAACAACCTCCTCGCAAAGTTCAAGGGAGAACTTTCTCCTGAGGACTATCGTGAGGGTATGACTGCAGTCATCTCTGTCAAGGTGGCTGAACCTCAGTTCGAGGGCCAGACCAAGACCAAATTGGGCAATGATGAAGTGATGGGTATCGTCAATTCCATCGTTGGCGAACACCTTGCCAATTATTTGGAAGAACATCCGAAGGAAGCCAAGGTCATTTTCGACAAGGTCGTCCTTTCGGCACAGGCGCGTCAGGCAGCCCGCAAGGCGCGCGAAATGGTGCAGCGTAAAGGTGCGCTCTCAGGTTTCAGTCTGCCAGGCAAGCTGTCCGACTGCTCGGAACGCGACCCTGCCAAGACGGAACTTTACCTCGTTGAGGGTGATTCCGCTGGCGGTTCGGCAAAGCAAGGCCGCGACCGTACTTTCCAAGCCATCCTGCCTTTGCGTGGTAAGATCCTGAATGTCGAAAAGGCCATGCAACACCGCGTTTTCGACAGCGAGGAAATCAAAAACATTTATACCGCTTTGGGCGTAACTATTGGCACTGAAGAAGATAGCAAGGCACTGAATCTCGAAAAACTGCGTTACCACAAGGTCATCATCATGACCGATGCTGATGTCGATGGTAGCCACATCACTACCTTGATTCTGACCTTCTTCTTCCGCTACATGCGCGAACTGATTGAAAACGGTTATGTGTATTGCGCAACGCCTCCGTTGTACCTCATCAAGCGCGGCACCAAGCCGATGCGTTATTGCTGGACTGATGAAGAACGCATTGCAGGCATGGCCGAATACACCAAAAACGGCACCGTAGGCGGTTACGAAGTGCAGCGTTATAAAGGTCTTGGTGAAATGAACCCCGAACAGCTTTGGGAAACCACCATGGACCCGGCTCACCGCACTTTGCGTCAGGTGACCATTGAAAACGCCATGGAAGCCGACCACATCTTCTCTATGCTGATGGGCGATGAGGTGGCTCCGCGCCGTGAGTTCATCGAACAGAATGCAACTTACGCCAACATCGACGCATAATCTTGTTTGGATATGGATACTGTAGAGACGCGATTCATCGCGTCTCTTTTTTTGGGGCAATAATATACTTTTAGACCCAGAACGAAAGATGTTAGTTGAAAAAAGCCGAAAGGCTGGTTTGAATCGAGCGGTTGCGAGATTCAAAGGCGGGTAGAGAAAGGTTTTGTGGGTTTTATATGTTTTGGTTCTAAAAAGGTCAAATTGTATATTATTGCCTTTTTTTGTCTGCGGGGAACCCCAATTCTCCTCTGAAGAATTGGTGATTCCTATGTTTTTTCTGTAGATTTTACAGGTTTTCCAAATGTTTTATGATGAAATGAAATTGTAATTTGAGCAAAAAACTCTTTACTGTATAAAAAAAACTTGTATTTTTGCCGCGTCTTACTCCCTGCGGAGCCTTGCGCTTGGGTGGGAGGGTAAGAAGACATATTTGAATGGCGTTTACTTGACGCTTTATTCTTGACGAGTGAAAACTTCGCAAACTTTCTAGGAGTCAAAGAATACTGCAGCGGTAGATGCTTACGGGATATATCTCTGCATGGCGCTTGCCATGCTGTCATATATCAGCGTGGGCTTCGTAGTTGCTTGTTCTGACTCCTTAGGCAATGCGAAGGCCTTCATTCGTGGAACAAGCAGAGAGAGTCTCCACGCTTTTTTTTATTCGTTTTCAAACGGTTTTAAGGCAAGGATGACATGAACGCCGCAAGGTGTGTCAGAAATGTATTCGTGTTATCAAACGCATTGAAAATGAATGAACAAGTACAGGAAGAAAACGGCATTGACGTTATGACGCTCGGCAGGAACGATAGGCTGAAGCTGGCGGTAAAGGAACTCTGCATAGGCCGCCGCATTCGTGAAGAGGTGAGAAGCCAAGGCCGCACGGTGACGTGGCTGGCCACACAGCTTTGCATGGAACGCACCAGCCTGTATTATATCTTTCGCCAGAACTCCATCGATGTGGAGCTTCTGCTGCGCATTTCCTTTTTGCTTAACCACAACTTCCTGCAAGACATTTCTGATGTGTATAGGAAATACGGCTTATGAAAAAATGAAGGACTTCGGGACAGGAACCGTTTCAGAAACCACTAAGAATGTGAATACAAATGACATAACAAGACAGATAAATTAACTGAATTATTAACCACTAAAAATTTCAAGCAAAACAAAAAATGAAAGAAGAAAAGAGAATCGGCTTTACAAGCCAAGGCTATGAACCTCCGCGGACGGAAGCCATAGCAGTTGCTCAAGAGAGCATTCTGTGCGCATCGCCATCAGATCTGTCGGGTGACCTTGAGGGATTCACCACAGGCGACGGAGCCTGGGATGGCCTCGGCGGTGGTCCCGAAGGCATGACGACAACGGAGGGGTCATGGTAGACCAAACGAGAACAATCAATCAAGACAAAAAGCTAAGTAATGTTTAAATGACAAGTTGTAACACACCTAAACATTAGCCATTGTTTTGTTGGTGAACGCAAATTGCCACAAATCATCATAAATTAACGTGAATTAACTGATATACATCTAATTATGGTTTTAGGTAATTTATGATACATTTACGATTATTTGCGTTTAGCGAAGCAAAAAAAGTTATTATTATTAGTATTTTTAAAAATTCTCACTAAAAAGACAAAATCAAACGCAAAATGAAAAAAATGACAATGATCTGCATGTCGGCTTTGCTGATGCTGGCCGTATCGTGCAAGAAAGACAAGAAAGACGAAATTGAGAATGCCGGCAGCGGCTTCCGTGCCACGGTTGAACAGCAGAAAGGCGACAGCAAGACCCACTTGGAAGGCCTTGCCGTGAAATGGAACAGTGGCGATGCCATCCTGGTAAAGAGCAGCACCTGCAACACGCCGAAACGTTTCACCACCACGGGTACCGACGCCTCCGCCAACTTCGATGCGGCAGAATCGCTGCCTGACAACTTCTACACGCCTAACTACACGGCATATTATCCGGCCGCTATGTTCTCAGGCGACCAGCTCACACTGCCGCCCACCCAAACTTATGCGGAAAACACCTTCGCCAACGGCGCCAACCCGATGGCGGCCACATCGTCGACCAATGTGCTGCCTTTCAAGAACGTGTGCGGTGTGCTCGAGCTGCAGCTCTACAGCGCAACGGCCTGTCAGGTGCAGAACATAACCATCACTTCCAACACGGACGAAAAACTTTATGGCACGGGCACCGTGACCCTCACCGGCGGCATCCCCTCACTCGGCACGCTGAGCAACGGCGGCACCACGCTGACACTTAACTGCGGTGGCATTTCGCTGAGTACCAACGAAAGCCAGCCGACCGATTTCTATTTCGTGGTTCCCGCCGGCACGCTTGGCACAAGCTTCACCGTGAAGATGACCACCATCGGCGGCGATGTGTGGAGCAAGACCGCCAACGCCCCTCAGAACCTCATTGCCCGCAGCCAGATTACCGTGCTGCCGAAACTGCCAGTGACCCCATGTGCGGCGCTTGTTACGACTAAGGCAGGTTGTGTCGGCTGCCTTTACACTTTCAGCGGCAATGTGACCGTGAACAGCATTCACGAATGCGAATACGGTTTCGTTTACGCCAGGACAACCGACAACGTCGACCCGACCATTGGCGGCACGGGTTGCGTGAAGTTTCCTGTGAACACGGAAACCTTTAGCGGCAGCAAGGATTTCGCCGCCGACCTTTCGGCTATGGATCTTGTGGAAGATGTGGAGTACACGGTGAAAGCATACGGCATCTGCGATGAGGAGATAGCCTACGGTGCCAAGCAGACATACGTCTACTCTTTGCCTAAGCCTCTGCCAAGCACTTGGATTAACGGCAAAAA
>CALGBV010000250.1 GCA_937884015.1 uncultured Bacteroidales bacterium | reverse complement strand
AGGGTCGGGATTGCTGATGCTGACATGAATGCCATCCTGCTGGTAATCCACCCGAAGCCCCTTGGCATATTGAATGCGGATGGTATCGCTCACCTGCGCCGTATCGTTCCAAGCAGAGTCGGCCATCTGATACAACTCATCGGCGGTCTTGTTTGCCACCATCTCCGTTTTGCCTTGGCAGGAAAACAAACCAAACGCTGTGATTATCAACCCTATAAATGTACAATTCCTACAACTCATAAACTGTAATCTACTTGATATTCCATAAAACCACTAAAAGGACACGCTGACAGAAAGGCTGTCAGCGGTCCTTAATTAAAGCAGATAGTGTATTCAACTTTCGCAAGCTTCAGCATTAAGGATGTTCCTCGAGGTCTCGATATTTCGATATCTCGACACCTCGATAATCAGATAATCCGATAAAAAAACTATAAATACATGACATTCGAAGAATTCAAGTCGTCACTCGATGCCGACATGTTGGCCAAGGTGAAGGCTGTATGTGAGAAAGATAAAGATGTAAACGAAGCAGACGCCAAGGGGCTGTACGACTTCGTGATGGACGTAGTGGTGAATATTTTGATTCACCTACAACTATAGGTTTTAGGCATTACTTAAAACTTCATCATCTGGTAGATGATAAGATCCATGCACGTTCAACTGGTCCTTACTCACTTGTTACACAGCAGCCTCTGGGTGGTAAAGCTCAGTTCGGTGGCCAGCGTTTCGGTGAAATGGAAGTCTGGGCTTTGGAGGCATTCGGCGCCAGCAACGTGCTGCAGGAAATCCTTACCATTAAGTCAGATGACGTCAATGGTCGTGCCAAGGCTTACGAAGCTATCGTCAAGGGCGCTAACTTCGAGACACCTGGCATTCCTGAGTCATTCAACGTGTTGATTCACGAATTGCGTGGCTTGGGCCTCGAAATCACCTTCAAGGATAAGGATGGTAAAGTCCTGAATTGTTAAACTAACGTTTGAAAATAATAAGGAATATATATGGTCAATAACACAATTAATAGCAACTTCGACAGCATTACGGTCAGTTTGGCTTCTCCAGAATCAATCCTTGCCCGTTCACACGGTGAGGTCTTGAAACCGGAAACCATCAACTACCGCACTTACAAGCCTGAACGTGACGGTTTGTTCTGCGAAAGAATTTTCGGACCTGTAAAAGACTGGGAATGCCACTGTGGTAAGTACAAGCGCATCAGATACAAGAATATCGTGTGCGACCACTGCGGTGTTGAAGTGACTGAAAAGAAAGTCAGAAGAGAGCGTATGGGCCACATCAAACTGGTGGTTCCGGTAGCTCATATCTGGTATTTCCGTTCATTGCCAAATAAGATTGGCGCTTTGCTGGGTATCCCGACAAAGAAGCTCGATGCCATCATTTATTACGAACGCTATGTTATCATTCAAGGCGGTGCTTTGGAAGGAGCTCCGATTCCGGACGATTCAGAAAACCGTACGGTTACGAGACTGGAATTCCTTACCGAAGAACAGTATCTTACCTTGATGGAACAGCTGCCAATTGAAAACCAATATCTTAAGGATGATGATCCTAAGAAATTCATCGCTAAGATGGGTGCTGAGGCAGTTTATGATTTGCTGGCTTCATTGGACATTGACGCTGAAGCTGACAAGCTCCGTGCAGAAGCCAATGATGTGAAGGCTCAGATGCGTAAGCAGGAACTGCTGAAACGCCTGCAGGTGTTTGAGGCTTTCCGCGAAGCAAATACACATATCGAAAACCGTCCTGAATGGATGATTGTGAGCGTGGTGCCGGTCATTCCTCCGGAACTTCGTCCTCTCGTCCCGTTGGATGGTGGCCGTTTCGCTACTTCCGACTTGAACGACCTTTACCGTCGTGTCATCATCCGCAACAACCGTCTGAAGCGTTTGATTGAAATCAATGCTCCTGACGTCATCATGCGTAACGAAAAGCGTATGTTGCAGGAAGCTGTTGACTCGTTGTTCGATAATTCACGCAAATCAAGTGCCGTTAAGACGGAATCCAACCGTCCTCTGAAATCCTTGAGTGACAGCTTGAAAGGTAAG
>CALGBV010000249.1 GCA_937884015.1 uncultured Bacteroidales bacterium | reverse complement strand
TCGGTGAAGACTTCAAGAACGAAAGCGAAGAATGGGCACAACTCGCCGTTCAGGGTCCTAACGCTCTGAAGGCCATGCAGAAGCTCACAAGCGCCAATGTCGTTGACATGGAATACTATACTTTCCAAATCATCACTTTCGCTGGCATTGAAAACGTGATTTTCTCGACAACAGGTTACACTGGTGCCGGTGGTTGCGAAATCTATATCCCGGTTGCTCATGCAATCGAAGTGTGGAATGCTGTTTTTGAAGCTGGTAAGGAATTCGGCATCATGCCTGCTGGCTTGGGCTGCCGCGATACCCTCCGTCTCGAAAAGGGTTTCTGCCTCTATGGTCACGAAATCGACGACACCATCAGCCCAATCGAAGCTGGTTTGGGTTGGATTACCAAGTTCGTTGATGGTAACGACTTCATCAACCGCGAAATCTTTGCCGCTCAGAAGGCCAATGGCGTGAGCCAGAAGATCGTCGGTTTTGAAATGATCGACCGTGGTATTCCGCGTAACGGTTACGAAGTTTGCGATGCCGAAGGCAATGTCATCGGCATGGTACGTTCCGGTAGCCCTTCACCTTCAACAGGCAAGAACATTGGCACAGCTTTGGTTTGCAAGGCTTTCAGCAAGAAAGATACTGAAATCTACATCAAAGTCCGCAACAAGCTCCTCAAGGCTATCGTGGTTAAAATGCCATTCTTAGCATAATAGAATAGTTTTTTTCATTATATTTAATTTTTGGGCCTGACTGCTTGCAGTCGGGCCTTTTTTCATGAAAATGTGTGCAGGTCTGCCATAATTTCCGATATTTGCAAAGGCATGATTGTTGCAAAAGGCGATTCCGTCATGGAAGAGAAACTTGAAAAGAAAAGGTTTTTTGGAAGCCTGTTTGTCCCGGCCTGTTTCGTCGTCCTCATGTGGATTGTGAAACTCATGGAACTGTGCTTTGGCATCGACTTGGGACAATACGGCCTGACGCCACATTCCTGGAAAGGTTTGCTAGGCGTTTTCACCATGCCTTTCCTTCATGCAGGTTGGGAGCATCTGTTTACCAACAGCGTTCCCATACTTGTTTTGGGCACGGCGCTTTTCTATTGTTACCGAAGCATTGCACCGAAGGTTTTTGCCTTGTCGTTCTTCATCAGTGGGCTGCTCACCTGGTGCATCGCCACGCAGGGCGTTCATGTCGGTGCCAGTGCCTTGGTTTATGCCCTGAACCTTTTTCTCATCACTAGCGGTTTCATTCGCCGCGATGCCAAGCTGATTGCCATTTCGCTGATTATGGTTTTCCTTTACGGCAGTTTCATCTGGGGCATGATTCCCGTTTTCGCCAAGCCGCAACACATTTCATGGGAAGGCCATTTGGCAGGCTTCATTGCAGGCGTTTTTCTTGCTTTTGTCTATCGTCACGAAGGCCCTCAAAAGGAGGAGTTCCATTGGGATGATAATGATGAAGACGAGCACGATGATGAAGATGATGATGACAGTCAGGATGGCGAAAAACCTTATTGGGATGTGCCGCAACCCGACATGAAGGACTTGACGGTCAGATACCGTTTCCGTCATTAAATCATTTCTGAATCACTGCAATTGCTTGGTTTGCAATTGATGCCATCCCGTTTGCCGTAGGGTGCCCCCAGTCTTTTTCGATGTCGTACAAATCGACGTAATCCATCTGGTAATGTGCAATGATGGTGTGGAAGGAATTGATGATTTCCTGGCCAAGTTGCATGTCAACCATAAAGTATATCTTTGCAGTGGGGTGGTTCCGCTTGAGTTTCGCGCATAGAAAAGCCAATCCGGGACGGAAAAGACAAAGGTCTTCATCCGTCCAATCATCATATTGGAAATTGCCGAGTGGCGCGTTTTGCCAAAGGTCGTTGGTGCCGCCAAAAACGAAAATGACGTCGGGATTGCCTAAGTCATCAGCGCGTTTGATGAAAGAATGGTCCTCGTAGTAACCGGTTGTGTCATAGTTGCAAACCAGTGTGCCGGAAAACGAGTTGTTATGGTCGAGTTTCCAATTCATGGCTTTTTGGACTTGCCACCACCACATTTGGCTGACATCCGTGACGTTGATGTAGTTGTCAGGCGGCAAATTGTACCAAACGTCATTGCTTTCAGGGGTCACGAAGCCTTCGAAAGTCGAATAGCTGTCGCCTAAAATTGAAAATGATGTTCCTTTTTCAATGGGGTCTTTAGAACATGACATTTGGATGAAAGCAATGAATATTAGCGCAAGATGTCCAAGTTTTCTTCTCATGGCTCACTCCTTGATGATGCGCTTTGTGATGGTTCCGTTTTCGGTGTGAAGCACGACAAAACAAACAGGTGCGTGTATGTTGCTGATGTTCAGTCTTATTTCAGAATTATCGCTGATGTTTTCGGAAAGCAGGAGCTGGCCATAAAGATTGTAAATCTTGACTTCCTTAATGCCGTTGCCTTCGATAATGACGAAATCGTGGGCCGGATTCGGGTAGACTATGAAATCGTTTTCCTCATGATTGACTATGCCATCGAAATAATACAGGTTGGCAACGAGGTCCCTTTCTCCGTTGACGACAAACGTATATTCAGGTTCGGTTGAGACGATTTCGCCGTTTTCCGTCCAATTTTCAAAGGTGTAGTAGGCATTTGGCAGCACTGAAAGCGTGACGCTTTCGCCAAGGCTGTAAATGCCGGTCCCTGTTATTGTTCCGCTGTTTTCAGGATTGGTCGTGGCGCTGATTTCGACGATGGTGGGTAAAAAGTTTGCCGTCAGATTGCGATTGCCGGTCACTTCAAAAGAGAAGAGGTTGTCGGTTGCTACCACGACTCCGTCTTCAGTCCAATTCTCGAAGATGTAATTGTCTTTGGCTTGTGCAAACACACCACAGGTCTGTCCGTAAATGAAACTTCCGCCACCGCTAACGGTTCCCATTTCGGCATCACAATTAACGGTAACCTCATAGGCTTCGGCTTCGAAATTGGCAATTAGATTCCTATTGCCTGTCACGTTGAAGGTGTATGAGGCATCTGTGGAGACTTGTGTTCCGTTTTCAGTCCAGTTTGCAAATGTGTAGCCTGGATTAGCCGTGGCTTGAACGGTGCATGATTGATCTAGCATATAAGAACCGCCGCCAGTGGTCGTTCCGCCATTGTTCGGATTGGCTGATGTCGTAATCGTGAAATTGCTTTGACTGAAATTGGCTACAAGGTTCCGGCTGCCCGTCACGTTGAAGGTGTAGTCGGCATTTGTAGAGACTTGCGTTCCGTTTTCGGTCCAGTTTACGAAGGCGTAGTCCGTATTTGCCGTGGCATGAACGGTGCATGATTGGCCGTGTGTGAAATTGCCGCCACCAGAGGTGCTTCCTCCGATGCTAGGATTGGATGATGTGGCAATTGTATAGGCGCTTGGCGTGAAGTTAGCCACGAGGTTTCTGTCGCCTGTCACGGCGAAAGTGTAATTTGCAAGGGTAGAGACGAAATTGCCGTTTTCAGTCCAGTTAAGGAAAGTGTAACCGGAGTTGGCCGTTGCGCTGATGGTACAGGTCTGTCCTTCCTGATAGGTGCCGCCGCCGCTGACGGTTCCTCCATTATTAGGATTTGCCGTTAAGTTGATGTTGCAAGAGACATCGGTTCGTGGGCGGATGTTGAAGATGGCGTAATTGCTTGAATTATATTCGTGACTTGAAGGGTTTAAGGCTCCAATGGCATAATATCCGTTTCCAGAACCGCTCCATCCCCAATTGAAATGGAATTGGTCGTTGCTGTTGTAGCCGTCGCAGACGAAACTATGGCCGGAACCACTTTCGCTCCAACCACTGTAATGAATAGGGCAACCTTGGTCGAGGGAAGCCTTGCATTGCGTGATCCAGCTATCGTTGTCGTCTTTCCATTGCCCATATAATCCGTTGGTGTATAGGAAGTTGTTCTTTAACACATTGGGAACGTTCTCGGGGATTGCACTTGTTCCGTTGGGGCCGTAACTGGCATGTAAGGCTACGCCAATATGCCAAAGCAGGGTGGCGGTGGCGGTGCGTTGAATTTCTGGACTTCCACCAGTCAGATTGTCGGGCATGTTCGCATAATCATAGGTGGCTTCAGAAAGATTCACGGATTGAAAAGGATAGCCGGAAGGCGTGTATGAAACCGTGCCCTGACCATGTTCGGGATATTCCCAGTAACGCAAGATTTGTCCGACGGCAAGACTTGTGCAGCCGACATAAACACGCTCGCAAGGACCGTTTTTGTCGTATGGGCATAAGTCGTTATAATAGCAATTCTGATTCCAAGTGTCTCTAATCAAAGCATCTACTGTTCTTTCGTT
>CALGBV010000248.1 GCA_937884015.1 uncultured Bacteroidales bacterium | reverse complement strand
TTTCGATGATTTCCATCACGCGGATGAACTCGTCTTTCACCTGGTCGGGACGGCAGAAAATGTGAGCATCGTCCTGAGTGAATGAACGCACACGGGTCAAGCCGTGCAATTCGCCGCTCTGTTCATAACGGTACACGGTACCGAATTCAGCGATACGGACAGGCATATCCTTGTATGAACGCGGTTTCCACTTGAAGATTTGGCAGTGATGAGGGCAGTTCATCGGCTTCAGCAAGTATTCTTCGCCTTCTTCTGGAGTGGTGATTGGGCGGAAACTGTCGGCGCCATAGTGCTCCCAGTGACCTGATGTCACATAAAGCTGTTTGCCACCGATATGTGGAGTGATGACCTGTTCGTAACCGTAATCCTGCTGAATCTTAGTCAGATAATCCTGTAAGCGCAGACGCAATGCGGTACCTTTTGGCAACCAAATCGGAAGGCCTTTGCCCACCAATTCGTTGAACATAAAGAGTTCCAACTCACGGCCCAGCTTACGGTGGTCACGTTTCTTGGCTTCTTCAAGGAGAACGAGATATTCATCCAATTCCTTCTGCTTCGGGAAAGTGATACCGTAGACACGGGTCAACTGCTTGCGCTTTTCATCGCCACGCCAGTATGCGCCTGCAAGTGAGGTCAGCTTCACAGCCTTAATGAAACTCGTGTTCGGGATATGAGGTCCGCGGCAAAGGTCGGTGAAATCGCCATTCTTATAATAGGTGATGGTGCCGTCTTCCAGTTCGGAAATCAGTTCCACCTTATATTCGTCGCCTTTGTCGGAGAAATGCTTCAAAGCCTCTTCCTTTGTAACGTCAATGCGTTCAAAGGTCTGCTTCTGGCGTGCCAATTCAAGCATCTTCTTTTCAATGTTGACGAGGTCGGCTTCAGTCAAAGTGATGTCGCCGGTATCGATGTCATAATAGAAACCATTATCGATTGAAGGGCCGATGCCGAATTTCACACCTTTATATAATTGCTCGATAGCAGCAGCCATCAAGTGGGCTGATGAGTGCCACATAGCGGCTTTACCTTCAGGGTCATCCCAAGTAAAGAGTTGGATTTCAGCATCTTCGTTGATGGCGCGGGTTGCGTCCCATTTCTTACCATTCACGCTGGCTGTCAACACGTTGCGAGCCAAGCCTTCGCTAATGCTCTTAGCGATGTCTAATGGCGAAACGCCTGCTTCGTACTGTCTGACGCTCTTGTCAGGAAATGTTATATTAATCATAATAGGTATACCTGTTTTGAAAACGGCTGCAAAAGTACAACTTTTTTCGATACGTAAACGTTTTCAAGTCAGATTTTAAACTACATTTGCAGCACAAAATCACAACACTAATGAAACGGACATTTTTATTTCTTTTTCTGGTTTTGGCAGCCATTTCCATCCAGGCACAAAACAGAACCGACAACAAGCAATCAGTTCAAGCCTTCGCAAAAAGCAACTTACAACTGCAAGCAAATGAAATTCAAACTATTGCAGGCAATGCCTTTTCAATTTACAACATCGACAATCAAGGTTTCATCATAACCTCCAACAGCAAAAACCTGCCTCCTATCCTCGCCTATTCCGACAACTCCATATTCCCAAGCCTCGACGATGCGTCCGAAAACATCAAATGGTGGATGGAGCAATACGAGGAAATGAGCCGTTATGCCGATGAACATCCCGAACTGACGCCCGATTTCATCAAGCAGCAGTGGAACGATTTTGAGAATGGTAGACTTCTCATTAACAATAAAGGTGTCAATCCGTTGGTTCACACACTTTGGAACCAAGACTGCTACTACAACGAATATTGCCCGACGGCCTGGGGCGGGCCTTGCAACCGCGTGTATGCGGGCTGCGTGGCGTGCGCCATGGCCCAGGTGATGAAATACCACAACCACCCGAAGCAAGGCTATGGCACACATTCCTATCATCATAACACTTACGGCCAGCAAACGGCCAATTTCAACGAAACCGCCTACGATTGGGACAACATGCCCGACGAAATCTTTTCGCACAACGACGCTATCGCCACGCTGATGTACCATTGCGGCGTGAGCGTCAACATGAATTACAGTCCGAGCGGCAGCGGCGCACAGTCGAAAGATGTGGAAACCGCCTTGCGCAGTTATTTCGGTTATTGCAGCGCAACCTACAGAGAGCGTTCAAAATACGAGTTCGAAGAATGGCGCGACATGGTGCGCAACGAACTCGACAATGCCCGTCCCATTTATTATTCCGGAGCCAACAGCAGCGCTGGCCATGCCTTTGTCCTTGATGGCTACAATGCCAGCGACTACTACCATTTCAACTGGGGTTGGAGCGGCTACAGCAACGGCTATTATTCGCTTTACGATGTGAACGGCTGGACCAACAGTCAGGCTATGGTCGTCAACATCAGGCCAATGGTCATCAACAGCGATGAAAACGGAATCATTTATGTCAGTCCCGACGGACAAGGCGACGGTTCTTCATGGGAAAACGCCACCTCGGAATTGCATTTCGCCAATGCGCGCAGCATCGACGGAGTAAGAATCTGGGCCAAGAAAGGCACCTACTACGGTGATGACACCGACCCCGAAAATGCCTTCAGCATCACCTACGGCAACCGCATCTACGGCAGTTTCAACGGCGACGAAACCCCCGACTACGACCTCTCGCAACGCGATTTCGTCAACAACGCTTCCATCCTCGATGGCCAGAACGCGAAACGCGTCTTGAACCAAGCCTCCGCTTTCAATGCCGGAACAGCCGCCATTTGGGACGGTTTCACCATCACCAATGGCGCAACGGGTTCAGGAGCAGGCGTTTATCTTAATGATTATATCACCCTTTCCAATTGCACCATCGACAACAATCACGCTGACATTTACGGCGGTGGCATCTACATCAATGCGGCTTCTGGCAATAGCAAAGTCATCATTTCGAACTGCACCATCACCAACAACACCACTTCAATAGGTGCTGGCGTCTGCGATCGTTACGGAACCGTTTTCTCCAACTGCATCATTTGCAACAACTCGGCTTCCACCAAGGGCGGCGGTTTGTATATCTACAACAATGCCGAACCCACTTTGAAAGGCTGCATCATCAGCAACAACACCGCAAAAAACGGCGCCGGCATGTATGCCCGTGGTAAAATGACGGTCACAAACTGCAATTTCGTGATGAACAATGCCATTGAATCGTCGGGCGGCATTTTCTGCGAAAACCGTTACAGCAGATACACGAACTGCATCGTTTGGGGCAACAAAGCCAACGGCACCGACAATCAGATTGACGGTGAAATGAAAGCCGACTATTGCGCCGTTCAAGGCAATTATGAAGGCGAAAACATGATAGTTTTGTCCGCTGAATACGAAGGTGAAACGCCAGATAATTTCGTCCGTTTCGCACAACCCGCCGAAGGCGCAGGTGCCGAATATCACGATGCCGACTGGAGTCTCATGCCACGTAGCATCTGCCTCAATGCCGGCAAGCCAAACACCACAGGTTTAGGCGAAAAAGACCTTTTCGTCAATTTCCGCATCCAAAACGGACGCATAGAAATAGGCGCTTACGAAAGTTGTTCGCCGCTCAACGTGATTGACCACACCACTTGCGGCAGCACCTACAATTTCAATGGCACGATTCTCACAGAACCAGGCTATTACACAACGGCTTACGAGACTGCCTTCTGCGACAGCATCGTCGGTCTGAATCTGACTTTCAATTCTTCCTCAATGGAAGTCACGATTTCAGGCAGCACACAAATCAATTATGGCGAAAGCACCACACTGACTGCCAACGGCGCAGACAGCTACCTTTGGTCGACAGGCGAAACGACGGCATCCATCACCGTTTCGCCTACCCAAACAACCACCTACACCGTGACAGGCTACAACAACGACGGCTGCGAAGCACAAGCTGTAATTACCGTTGAAGTGAAGTTTTCCGACGTTGCCGAAAACAGCGTTGATGCCAAAGTCTACCCCAACCCGACAAAAGGCAATATAACCATTGAAGCCAATAACTTGCAGCATGTCACAATATCAAATATCCTTGGACAGATGTTTTACGATGCTGCTTCCAACAGCGACAGCATGACGCTCGACATGGCACAGTTTGGCAACGGCATCTTCATCGTCCGCATTTCCAATGATAACGGCACTTGTGTGAGACGCGTAAGCGTTGAATGACAATAAGACAATTTATAAATCATACATCATGAGAAAGATTGCAACCACACTTTTCCTTATCCTCGTCTTTGCCTTCGGCACGATGAAGGCTCAGAACATTGAAAACCTTTACGTTTCAGCCACAGGCTGGGCGCAATGGGACAAACTTGAAAATGCCGACGGCTATATGGTCCGCATCGACAACCAACAGGAATTCGAGATTGAAAAGCACTACTTTCAACACCAAGTGAATGATTTCCAAGATGGTGAAAGACACAACATCATGGTAGCTTCTATCTTTGACGGCACCATTGGCAACTTTTCCAGTTTTGACTGGATTTATTCCTCATGCGAACATTACGAAGGCTTCGTCAGCGTCCCACAAGGCGGATGGCAAGGCGACGACATCGTGCTCAACTGGGAACTGCCACAATCGCCTCAGGACGACAGTTTCTTTGAAAGTTTCGAAAGCGGCATTCCGCAGAATTGGGGACTCATCGATGCCGATGGCGACAACCACTGGTGGTACCTCGCCTCAGTGTTCATGCCAGCCCCACAATACACATTCTTCCCTCACACTGGCGAAGACATGATTTGCTCAGAGAGTTTCAGCAACATGATTGGTGTTGGTGCACTGCATCCCGACAATTACATCGTCACTCATAAAGTCCATGTTACTGAAAGTTCAACCTTCAGTTTTTGGGCATGCGCTCAAGATGCCAGCTACCCATTTGAGCATTTCGGAGTTGCCGTTTCTTCAGAGAGCCAGACAAATCCCGCCGATTTCACCATGCTACATGAATGGACACTTTCTGCCAAAGACAACCGCAACGGCACCTGGTATCAATACACCGTTGATCTCAGCGCTTATGCCGGCCAAGAAGTATATATCGCCATCCGCCATTTCAACTGCACCGACCAGTTTTACCTCAATGTGGATGATGTTGAATTCGGCAACAATGGAACCTCAGCAGCAGGAATCATCGGAACGCTTATCATCCGCGACGGCGAGTCGTACGACATCGTCCCTGGCGATACCAACTCCTATACTGATGTCGCCCCAGACCACATCGATCATGAATACAATCTGCGCGTTATATACGACGGTGAAGAAAGCGATTTCACGCATTTTGCCATGAGCTGCGAAGAGATCGTCCTTGTGGCCGACCCGACCAATGTGGATGAAAACAACTACAACCGAATCTCAGTATTTCCAAATCCAGCCATCGATGCCGTCACCATCCAGTGCGAAGGCATACAGCAAGTCACAATCTTCAACAGCATCGGGCAAATGATGTTCACATCAGAAACCAATGGCAACCAATTGCAGATAGACCTCAGCGATTTTCCTGCCGGATATTATTTCATTCAGACACGAAACACACAGGGCGTGATGATGCAGAAAATGATTCTTGAATAGATTTTCTTGCCTTTTTGACAATCCTAAACAAAAGCCTTGACCGTTCGGCCAAGGCTTTTCCGTTATACGCATAAATCAACAAGTTCACTTATTTCACCACAATCTTTTGCGTCATACCGTTGAGGTTGAGTATATAAGTGCCAGCCGTCATCCAATTGGTGCAAATGCGGCAGCCACCGTTAATGGTCTGGCTGCAGAGCACACGGCCCATCATGTCGATGATATGCAGCGTATTTTTGCCTTCGCAGCTGATAACCAGTTCGCCGTTGCTGAAGTAGGCAAAGTTAGCCGAACTAGCGGCATCGTTTTCTTCAACACCTGTTCCCTGCCTGAAATTGGCCACCAAGACCGTGTTTTCTGTCAATGTGAAAGTGTAAATAGCCTCAGTTGATACCACCTCCCCGTTCTTTGTCCAATTGACAAAAACGAAGCCTTGATTAGGCGTTGCCGTGACAATCGCATCGTTGATGCAATCGGGCTGCTGCGTAATGGTAGCACTGCCCATGTCGTCGTTGGCTGAAGAAACACTTAGGGTGAAGAAAATTTCTTCCCGAATATTCGTGAAATCCCTCCAATATGGTGCTGTCTGGTATGCTGACAGAGAGCCACAGGGCACCGTAACAGGAATTGTCTTGTCTATATAGTCGAAAGTATGATTTCCTATTATCGGCGGATTAAAGGCCTCAACTTGCAAAGATTGTAAGTTGGAGCAACCATAAAAAGCATAATCGCCAATTGAAGTCACGGAATTCGGTATGGTCAGCGAACCAGTCATGCCGCTGCAACCAAAAAAAGCATAATCACCAATACCATTGATATCGTTGGGAATGACGGTGTTCTTGCATCCAACGAGCAAAACTTTATCGGATTTGCGAATGATGGCATTCCCCTCCGAATAGCAGTAAGGATTATTGGGATCAACAGCAATGGATGAGAAGTCATTATTACCAAAAGCATTTCTGTCGATGGAAGTCACGGAATTCGGTATGGTCAGCGAACCCGCCAAACCGTAGCATGAGTAAAAAGCATATTCTCCAATTGAAGTCACGGAATTCGGTATGGTCAGCGAACCAGTAAAACTGTAGCAATAGTAAAAAGCATATTCTCCAATCGAAATCACGGAATTCGGGATGGTCAGCGAGCCAGTAAAGCCGTAGCACCCCGCAAAAGCAGCCTCTCCAATTGAAGTCACGGAATTCGGGATGGTCAGCGAACCCGTAAAGTCTTCGCAAGAGTAAAAAGCATATTCTTTAATCTCAGTCACGGAATTCGGTATGGTTAGCGAACCAGTAAAGCCGGAGCAATAGTAAAAAGCATATTCTCCAATTGAAATCACGGAATTCGGGATGGTCAGCGAACCAGTAAAGCCGGAGCAATAGTAAAAAGCATATTCTTTAATCTCAGTCACGGAATTCGGGATGGTCAGCGAACCAGTAATGCCGAAGCAAGAGTAAAAAGCATATTCTCCAATTGAAGTCACGGAATTCGGGATGGTGAGCGGACCCGTAAAGCAGATGCACATGTAAAAAGCATAATCGCCAATTGAAGTCACGGAATTCGGGATGGTCAGCGAACCAGTAAAGCCTCTGCAACCACAGAAAGTCCGATCGCCAATCGAAGTCACGGAATTCGGGATGGTCAGCGAGCCAGTAAAGCCGTAGCAACCCTCAAAAGCAGCCTCTCCAATTATAGTCACGGAATTCGGGATGGTCAGCGAACCCGTAAAGTAGTAGCAATTTTGAAAAGCATATTCTCCAATTGAAATCACGGAATTCGGAATGGCCAGCGAACCAATAAAGCGGGCGCAAGAGCAAAAAGCATAATCTCCAATTGAAGTCACGGAATTGCCTATGGTCAGGAAACCATTAAAGCCGTAGCAACTATTAAAAGCAGATTCTCCAATTGAAGTCACGGAATTCGGTATGGTGAGTGAACCCGTAAGGTCGTAGCATTCATAAAAAGCATAATCGCCAATGGCGGAAACCGTGTATTCCACATCATTATAGGTTACCGTTGAAGGGATGGAGATGTGTCCTTCTGGCTCCGTATAGCCGTTCCATGGGTAATCATTTGTTCCGGGACAAGTCAATTCGACGAGATGGCTTTCGTTGTCCGTAATGTTGTAATACAGGGTCTGTCCTGTGCTGCACACGGCGGAGAAATCGTAGGCGTAGGCCTTTGCCGCCATCAGAGGCAACATCAAAAACAGAAGCATATAGCGTCCGGCTCTTCCAATTTGTAAATGTTTTAGTTTCATCGTCTTAGAATTTAATTATCAAATGTGTTTAAGTTATTCAGGTTCCTTATCATACTTTATGCAGATTACAAAAATAGACATTTTCCATTTGGAGTACACAAATGACCGTAATTTTTCAAAAAGAAACAACTGATTGAACGTATTACACAGAATTTTCGAGATGAGCCCTTCGACAAGCTCAGGGAACGGGGGAAAAGCAGAGCACATAAATTGATATGGATTGGATAGCGCGAGAAGAAAATTTACTTTAAATTTACTTTAAATTTACTCTGAATTTAGTTCGGAACTTGCTCCTCATGAATCAGTCGCCGCTAATGTAGAGCGGCTCTGATTTACTTTCCTCCCGCCTTGGCGGAATCACTTCACCCTCACCCGTCTCAAGTCCAGCAAGTTAGTCGGATTGCTTCCCAAGCCTTCCACCCTTTTGTTGACGAAACGCAAAACCTCGTCATAGAAAAGCGGTAGGATTGGTGCGTCTTCCATCATCAGGGCATCCATTTGGCGGTAATAGGCGGCGCGTTCATTAGCATCGGTGCAGACCATCGCCTTGGCATACAAAGCATCGTATTTCGGATTGGAATAATGCGTATAATTCGGTCCGGCTGGAGCGAAATTCGCCGTGGTGAACAACGAGAGATAGTTCTCTGCGTCAGGATAATCGGCCACCCACGAAGAGCGGAAAAACGAAAGGCTGCCATTGGCGCGCATACTGCGCATCGTAGCCGGCGGCATCACCTCCATCTTGCATTTCAAGCCCACCGCCTCGACTTGCGACTGAACGAATTTTCCAATGTCGGCATATTCAGCCGTAGTGGAGAGGTTCAGCGTGTAACCTTCCAAATCGTTTTCACTGACTAAACGCTGCGCCTTTTTCAAGTCATAATCGTAGCCAATCGTGTTGTCAAACCCCGGCAAACCTGCAGGAATGATGCCGCCCGTAGCCGCCTCGCCGATGCCGTTGCGCAGATAGCGCAGCATCTTCTCTCGGTCGATGGAATAATTCACCGCCTGACGCAAAGCTTTGGCGTGTTCTGCGCCTAAAACATCCTCTGAATCAATGTAAAACGAAATGTATTCCGTATTCAGGTAAGGTTCGGTAATGAGATAGATTTTGTCCTCATATTTCTGGCGAAGCTGGCCGTCGTAAGTCAAAAGTTCGTCCTTATAACGCGCATCGATGCCCGACATGAAATCGAATTTCCCCTTGATAAATTCAAGGAAAGCGACCTGTTTGTCGATGAGGAAACTGATGGAAACGGCATCTAAATAAGGCAATCTCTCCCCTGCCTCAAACTCAAAATAATCAGGATTCTTGCGGAAGACGAGCTTCACGTTTTCCTTCCAATACTGGAACTTGAAAGGTCCCGTCCCAACCGGATGATTTCTGAACGCATCGCCATAATATTCAACGGCTTCGT